>NZ_DASWOM010000009.1:0-7558 GCF_036398755.1 Acerihabitans sp.
GGCGGGGCTTTGGTAAAATTTACTCATCACTTTGAACAGCATGCAGGGCAGGGCAACGGTAAAACAAAACCGGTTGAGCCCCTCGTTGACCGACTCGGGCCAGCCGGCAAAGCGCCCAAGACAAAACCCCGTGGCGATGAGCAAAAAAAGCGGCGCCGAAAGTATAACCTGGTGCGATAGCTGAGCCAGGAAGCTAACCGTTTCCATCCCTACACCTGCCTGCGTAAACGTTATTCTTATGTTTATCCCGTGGTTGCAGTATATGGGATTCGCAGCCCGCCGTCAGATATCATTGGGTTCCGCATTGGCGCTAACGCCCCGCGGATAGCCGTCTGCGCGGGGCGTCTGGGGTTTTACATGCCCGCCATCGCGATTCTGGTTTTGTCCTGACTATCAAAAAGCAGGACCTTATCAAGGTCAACGCTCAGTTTGATCTCGTCGCCCGTTGAAACCGGGTGTTCGCTATTGGCGATGACATACAAATTGACATCGCCGGCTTGAACGCTGACTTCCTGATTATCTCCTGTCGGTTCCACCAGCGTTACGGTGGCCGCAATACCCTGGTCGCCGATCATGATATGCTGGGGTCTGATGCCGTAGACGATCTCCCTGCCATTGGGCAGGGCAAATGGCAAGGGCAGCGCCGGGCCGTTATCGGGTATGGCGACATTGCCCTGCACCCTGGCGGTCACCAGGTTTATCTCGGGAGAGCCGATAAAGCTGGCGACGAAAACGCTATTCGGATGGTTATAAAGTTCGAGAGGGGTGCCCACTTGCTCAATTCTTCCCTCGTTCAGCACCACTATTTTATCCGCCAGGGTCATGGCTTCTATTTGGTCATGGGTGACATAGACCGTCGTTTTCCCTAAGCGTTTATGCAGTTTCTTGATTTCGCTACGCATCTTAACGCGCAGTTTGGCATCCAGATTGGACAAGGGTTCGTCGAATAAAAATGCCCGCGGATCGCGGACTATGGCTCTGCCCATCGCTACTCGCTGGCGCTGGCCGCCGGACAGTTCCCGGGGGAAGCGGCCAAGCAGATTTTCCAGCCCCAGGATCGAAGCGGCGTGCTGCACGCGCTGGCGTATTTCCGCTTTTGGCGTCTTGGCCAGCTTCAGCGCAAAGCTCATATTTTCCGCCACTTTCATATGGGGGTAGAGCGCATACGACTGAAACACCATGGCGATATTGCGCTCTTTGGCGGGCATATCATTGACCACCTTGCCGCCGATCCTGATTTCACCCGCGGAAATATCTTCCAGCCCGGCAATCATCTGCAGCAGCGTTGATTTACCGCAGCCGGAGGGGCCGACCAGAACCACAAACTCGCCGTTGTTCATGTCCAGCGAGATATCTTTAAGAATGGAGATCGCGCCATAGCGCTTATCAACATGACGTAATTCGATTTCAGACATCATCCGTCACCTTATCGCTGCGGGGATAACAAGGGCATCGCGCGCGCTGTTTTTCGCCTTATCGGCGGCGCGATCCGCTTGCTGGATGGTTAGCACGGTTTCGCTGAAGGCATCAGCGCAGGCGAATAGCTCCAGCCTGTTAGGGCCCTCGATCTGTTGCATTGCCGCGGCATCAATGATGCTCTCGCCGTGCAACGCACCGAGGATGGCGCCGGCCATGACGCCGATGGAATCCGTATCGCGCCCCGAGTTGATTCCGTCATGAATGGTTTTATAAAAATCGCCCTCATTAATAACCGCAAAGCCCAGCGCCAGCGGTAACTCCTCAATGGAATTAAGGCGCGACGGCCGATAGGCATCGGTCGCCCCCCCCGGCTGGCGGGTGGAATGAAAAACGTTATCTCCCATGGGCGAGTATTTTTGGATGATACGGTGGAAAGTATCGACTTGGGTCTGGTAATCCGCCTGTTTAAGCGTCTGCGCCGCGTCCACGATGTCATAGATGGCGTTGCGGGTGCCGTCTTTGGCCACTGAAAGGGCGGTTTTCACCACGGCATCGATGGTCGCGCCGGGAATAAACGCGGCGGCTATGGCGGCGGAAAGAACGCCCGCGGCCTCCAGACCAAAACTCTGTTGATGGCCCGAAGCAAACGCGATGGCTTCATCATAGGCACGCACCGGGTCGCAGGCATTCACCACGCCTACCGGGGCGATATACATGGCGGCGCCGCAATTCACCATATTGCCAATACCCCCTTCGCGCGGGTCGCAGCCAGCCAGCTGGTGGCGCTGGAAAATCCATTTTTCCGGATAAAACAATCTTTCTATCAGCATCCCTTCCCGCTGTAGTTCGGCTAACCAGCGCGGCGTCTGGGCGATTTCGCGCACCATTCCCGTCGCCATGTCCCAGGCATCGATATGCCGTTTGACATCGTTATAGACAGACATAAGGCAAAGCGTCATATGGGTGTCGTCGGTGACGATACCGTTGCCGCGCACGCGACCCAGACGGACGGTTTCACTCTCCGATATCCGGTGCCACTGAGTATTGAGCGACGTAACCCGGCCGTAACGCTGGCGGATTTGCGCGGCGGAAAGTTTCTCTATGGGCGCGCCGATGGCATCCCCGTAAGCGATCCCAAACAGGACGGCGCGGATGCGCCCTTTAAGGGATGACATAGCCGTTTCATTTTGCATCTAAAACACTCCTTGCATAGGTCGTCATTTGTTCGCCGCCGGCGGATTTCCATTCGGCAACATATTGATCCCATTGATCCATTTTTGCGCTGCCCAAAATGAACCGGTAAATCCAGGCCCGATACACATTTTCCGCGGAATCATTGGCCTCGGCATAGTCGGTCGGCCAGACGAAGGTGTCATCCAGCGTGGTGTTGACCGTGAGGGATTGGAGGAATTGTTGTTTGATATTGACGGAGAGCTGGGCGGGGGGCTGCCAGTTGGCCGCGCTGATAAAACGGCAGTACCAGGTACCCATTTTTTCAGTGGGCTTAAGGGTATCTCCATCCTTGGTATATTGTTCGCCGGCGAAACCCAACTGCTCGATTTGCTGTCCTTCCGGGCTGGCGACAAAATCGAGAAATTTAACCACTTCAGCTTTATGCTGCGAGGTGGTTGCGATGGCGAACCCCCGCGATTCTTTTGCGACGTCGAGAGCGGCCAAGCCTTGGCCCGCTGGGCCTTTTGGCGGCGCCAGCAGGATTAGCGACGGGTTTGCGCCGGGGGCGGCCTGGCGCATTTTGCCGTCATAGACCACGGCGTTTTCCGCCGAATTCGCAAAGATGATCCCTGCCTGGCCGGAATAAAATTTGTCTTCCTTCACATTCCATTTGGTGGTGATGTATTCAGGGTCCAACAGGCCTTTGGCGCGCAATGAAGCATAAAAAGCGATTTTGTTTTTCTCCTGATTGGAAATGCGAGAATTGATCCACTGGCCGTTATCCTGCTTTATCCAGGTTTTGCTGATGCCGAATGCCTGATTGAAAATGGCATCAAGGTCGTCGGTGTTATCCGCCATCGTGATGGCGAACGTATCCGCTTTGCCATTGCCATCCAGGTCGCCGGTCTTGATGGCCTGGAACAGCGCGACATAATCGTCAACGGTTTTAGGCGCCGCCAGGCCGGTCTTGGCCAGCCAGTCTTGACGGATTACGGGTTGCGCCACCCGCGGCGGGAAGATGTACAACAGGTAGGGGTAGTTTTTCAGCCGCGCGACGTTATGCGGGTAAAGCGCGTTTTTCAAATAGGTGGTTTGCGGCAGCCATTTATTCCAGTCTTCCAGAATGCCTTGCTCCGCCATTTTCTGATCGCCTTTTTGGAAGTAGATCAAATCCGGGATATTGCCAGCCAACAGCATGGCGCTCAGCTTGTCGGAATATCCCGCGGAGGGGAGATCGACGATCTGAATATGCAGGTCCGTTCCTTTGGCTTTCATGGCGGCTTCATAGTTTTTAAGCAGCCGGACATCGTCGGGATTGGTGCTGAGCAAATCCTTTGACACGACGCGAATCGTCACCGGATCGGCCCATGCCGGCAGCGTCATGCCTGCGAACAGCGCTAGGGCCGCCATGATGGTTAACACTTTTTTTGCTGACATTTTTTTCTCCTCAAGCACGCTTTTGGACGATCTTCAGCCCTTCAGTGCGCCGCTCATCGCACCCTTGGTGAAGAATTTCAGAATTAGCGGATACACTGCCAAAATCGGCACAATCGTTAACAAAATCATGCCCGCGCTCAGGGCGCGGATATTTATTTGACCGGCGCCGGTGTAATTGGCGGAATTACCGAGCCCCACCATGGCGATCTTGTCGCCTTCAACGACGAACTGGCGCAATACCACTTGCAGCGGCCATTTTGACTGGTCATTTAAATAAATCATCGCGCGGAAGAATTCATTCCAGTGAAAAACGAAATAGAATAGGGTGATGGTCGCCAGCGCGGGTCTTGCCAGCGGTAGCGCGATGTACCAAAAGATTTGAAAAGCATTGGCGCCGTCGAGCTCGGATGCCGCGACCAGTTCCTTCGGTATTTCTTCAAAAAAGCGCACCAGAATAATCAAATACCAGGCGTTGACGGCTTTAAACAGAATGACCGACCAGTAACTGTCGAGCAGTCCAAGCCGTTTGTTGAGGAAATAGTCGGGAATGATGCCCGGATCGAACACGATAGTGATCAGCACCATGACAAAAATGATGCGCCGCCCCGGTAATTTGGGCCGCGATAGCGTCCAGGCCATTAGCGCGGTGAAAATGACCCCGAGAAAGGTGCTGGACAGCGTAATGAAGATGGAATTAAGCACGCCGCGCTGTACGGCGGGGTTGCCGAGTAATAACTTCCACACCTCCAGGGAGAAGCCTTGCGGCAGCAGGGTGAGGCCATTCATGCCCGCCACTTTGGCCGGATCGGAAAGCGAGAGAGCCAACAAGTTCAGCAGGGGCTGGATGGTTAATACCACCAGAAACAGCAAGCTCGAAATAATAATGGCGTTTTGCGTACGCTCAAGCGGCGATCTGCGGATATTTTGCATGGACATTTACCATACCCCCTTGCCGGTCAGCCGTTTGGAAAGCAGATGCGCGCTGACAATCATCAGCATGCCGAGTATGGCTTTGAACAGCCCCGCGGCCGTGGCCAGCGAATATTCCCCGGTCTGCAGTCCGATGCGATAGACATACGTGTCGACAATATCGATTTTGTTGCGCACCGCGTCATTGATGAAATTGATCGCCTGATCGAGACCGGTATTGAGGAACAGGCCCGCGTTAAGGATAAATAGCGTGGCGATGGTGGGGATAATGCCGGGCAGGGTGACATATAAGATTTTCTGAAAACGTCCCGCACCGTCAATTTCAGCGGCCTGATAAAGTTCCTGATCGATGGCGATGATGGCGGCGAGATAAAGCAGGCTGTCCCAGCCGGCCGAACGCCAGATCTCCGAGAATACCAGCACCCAGCGAATCGCCCCCTGGTCCGTCATAAAAGAGACCGGTTGCAGACCAAAGATACCCAGCACATCATTAACTGCGCCATTGCTGGGGGACAGCACCGCAATGAAAATACCGGCGATAACCACCCATGAGAGGAAATGGGGCAAGTAAATGGCGGACTGGATAAATTTGCGTAATTTGCCGCCGCGAACTTCATTGAGCAATAACGCCACAACAATCGGCACCGGAAAGACGAAAAGGATTTTCATCGCCGAAATGATCACCGTATTAACCAATACTTGCCAAAAAATAGGCGAGGAAAACAACGTCTCAAAGTGTTTAAACCCGACCCAAACATTGGGAGGAATAATACGCAATTGTTGGAAGGATATTTTGGCCTCCCATACGGGCACATAATGAAAAATAAAAAAGAACATCAAACCGGGCGTTAGCATCACATAATATGGCCACCATTCACGAAAACTTTTTAGCCATTTACGCCGTGTCGTGGGTACGTTCCCACGCTTAATGGAATTATCAGATATCATCATCTCCTCGCTTGCACTCATACGCTATCTCCCAGCCGCTGCGCCGATAGGTGCCGGTACCGACAAATCGCAAACGGAATCCCGCTTTATGAGTCGGCATGGCATATAGATCCGGCCTTTGGGACGGCCGGCTATTTCTTCAAGCAGGCATTCGACGGCGTTTTCGCCGATTTGCCGTCCCGGTTTTTCGATAGTCGTCAATCCCGGCCAGGAGAATTCGCCGGCGGGAATGCCATCAAATCCAAGGATCGATATATCTTGCGGACAACGCAGACCCGCTTCGCGTACGGCGATCATCGCGCCGAGCGCCATCAGATCGTTGGCGGCAAATACCGCCATAGGGGTTTTTCCCCTGCGCTCCAGCAACCGGCTCATAGCCAGTTTGCCCCCAGTTACCGTGTATTCCGCATCTTCCATTTGCAGCGCCGCCGGGTCGATATCGCGTTCAACGCAATGATCGTGCACCGTTTGCAGAAAGCGGGCGCGAGCCAGGCGCGCCCTTGGACCGAGGATTAAGGCGGGGGTTGGATGTCCGTTGGCCGCTAATAAATCCATGCCCAGGCGCACCGCCTGGGCAATGTCAGATCCGACGCTTGACGAATCGGGAAACCGTTCCGAGCTGGAACCGATAAACACAAAGGGTAAGCCGAAGCGTCCGAGATCGTCGAAATTGTCGGCTACAGGATTGATAATCGCGCCATCGACCCGAGCCTGGCGTATCGCCCGCAGGTGCATGGATTCTTTGCCGGCATCCCAGTCCGATGAGAATACGAGCAATGACATATCCTCCCGCGCGGCGCGGTCCTGCGCTCCGCGGGCGACTTGCGCCCAGAACGGATTGGTGATATCAGGAATAACCATGCCCAGCAAGCCGCTGCGCCCTGAACGCATGCCTACCGCCAGATGATTGCGTTCATAACCCGCATCGCTGGCTACGCGTAATACCCGCTCGCTTGCCGCTTCGGAAACATTCGATGCTCCGGCCAATACGCGGGCCACCGTGCTTTTGGAAACTCCGGCACGTTTCGCCACGTCCACTATGGTCACCCGCCGTTGGGGAGCTTTTTTCATCAATTGTCCTCGTGTTCATAATCAGTTAGACGGATATTAAAATTATGTTGTGGGAACGTTGTCAGTATATTTCGATGATTGCAAGAGGAGGGTGCGCCAAATATGATCAAGAGGCAGTGTGATATATCAGCATTGTGATAGACATCAAAAATTTTACGCTGGCGTTAAGCGTATAACCGGGTTGCCGCGGTAGGGCCCAAAAGTTCCGGCCCGATCGTTTTCAGCGTCCGCGTTTTGGCATATCATCCCTGTTTCCCCACGCCGAAGCCGTGCTGCACGGCCTTGCCAGCCAGATATGCCGCATAGACAAATATTATATTTCCCGGCAGGAGGCGGGCTGCGATTAGCCGGCAAATAGAGGGGATAGCGCTTGCGCGCATGGGTAATGTCGGGCCGGCAGGCCGCACCGTGCGCGGTAGCGGCGCTGCCGGCAAATAGGCTACTGCGCCGAGTTCAATGCGCGGATTTCCGCCTTGGCTTTGGCTAATTGCTGGATAAAGGCGTCGTTGGTATGCAGGGTGGCAACCACGGCGCTGGCGACCACCCGCGCCGCATCCACGTCGCTTTGCCAATGATAACC
>NZ_DASWOM010000010.1:0-12406 GCF_036398755.1 Acerihabitans sp.
TCACTTGTGGCCACTGCGCCTTCATCGGAGCGGATATACACAATTTTCTGCGTATCGTTTTCGCAATGGCCGACCACCTGGCCGCTTGCCTGGTCAGCGCTATCGTTCGGCACGATATCCAGGCGGAAATCGGATTCCGGCACGCCGTTGGCGATGATTTTTTGGCTGATATCCGCTTTGACGCTTTCGCATGACGCCCGCGCCGCCAACGGCAGCATCATGGCAAGCGCCACGCCCAGGATAAAAAAGCGTTTCCCTGTCTTTTCGCTCAACCGATGGCTTAGCCGCTTCATCTTGCATGAATTGCTCATATTACCGTCCTTATTTAACAATGAAGTACCCGCTACAAGAATAGCAGGCGTATCATAAAGAGGTAATAAACGCCAATCACGGCGCCATCAACGTACGGCCGGTGCGGCGATCGAGGCAACGGGCGGTGGTGTCTTCCCAGTAAGCGTTAATGTTTTCGCTGCGATTGCATAAATCCTTTAAATCAACGGTTTTATCATATTTATCAAAATCCTTTTCGTCCCGCTTGAGCTGCTTGCCGCGCAGGTTATGTGAGGCATCCCATTGCTCCTGGCTCTGGCGCGCCTCTTCACGGGACTGGGCGTTATCGCCGGAATCGATGATCAGGCGCTGGGTGTTGCCGGCGGCAACACCGGCGGCGGAAAAGGCCAGCAAAGCGACCGAGAGCATCCCGCCGAGCAGTCGTGGGTAACAGGTGGTTTTCATAACGTCTTCCTTTTAATCTTTACGTGGATAATAACGCAGGTAAAATCGACTTCCCGTGCACAGGCATAATAACATTGCCTTATGGTTAAAAACCATGCGTTACCGTTACTGAAATTAAGGAACAGCCCCGGCATGTTAAAGACGACATTGTTGTTTATGGCCACCGCCGTGGCGGAAATACTGGGTTGCTACCTGCCTGGCCTTTGGCTAAAAAAACAGGGCGGCGTACTGCTGCTTTTCCCTGCGACGGCAAGCCTTGTCGTCTTTGTTTACCTGTTAACCCTCCATCCCGCCGTCAGCGGGCGCGTTTACGCTGCCTATGGCGGTGTGTATATATTGACCGCGCTTTTATGGCTGCGGTTCATTGACGGCGTCAAATTATCGCCCCAGGACTGGCTAGGTGCGGCCGTTATCTTTGCCGGGGTAATGATTATGCTGTCCGGTTGGTCTAAAGCCGGGTGATCGACTATCGAGGTCGTCGGTACGGGAAAGATATCAATACCTAGTACCAAGGCAAATAAAAGCGCCCCGGCAAACAACGTTATTTTATGCATGATTAGCTTCCCCATAAAGTTTCATGAGTTGTACATCAAGCCGATCGTGCGAACGCATATCTGCCCCGCATATGTCAGATTTTGGCAATAACAGAAAAGATTTTCCGCTGGCGATGGTATATCAGCAGCGCGTTTGGCAGAGGGCGGCCCGGCTTAGCGGGCCGCCCGGTGAGATCACTGATCGCGATGGACGCTAAGCCCGCCGAAAGACTGGTTGACCGGCATCATCTCCAGCACGTTGATATTCACATGTGCCGGCAGGGTGGTGACCCAGTAGATCGCTTCAGCTATATCTTCCGGCATCAGCGGATCGGCATTTTTATAAGTATTTTCAACTTTATTGTCATCGCCTTTAAAACGTACCGCCGAAAACTCGGTTCCGCCCACCAGCCCCGGCTCGATATCCGTGACCCGAACCTTGGTGCCCACCAGATCGGTGCGCAGGTTAAGGCTGAACTGACGGGTAAAGGCCTTGGTGGCGCCATAGACATTGCCGCCCGCATAAGGCCAGCGGCCGGCGGTTGAACCGAGATTGACCACATGGCCGCGCCGCCGTTCCACCATGCCCGGCAACAGGGCGCGGGTCATATAGACCAAGCCCTTATTATTGGTATCGATCATGGTTTCCCAATCATCCAGATTGGCCTTGTGCGCCGGCTCCATGCCCAGCGCCAGGCCGGCATTGTTGACCAGCACATCCACCTGCCGCCATTCGGGGGGCAGGGAGTCAATGGCGCGGGTAATGCCGTCACGATCGCGCACATCCAGCCTGAGGGGGTAGAGATTATCGCCCAGTTCGGCTTTTAATTGATCAAGACGTTCCTGACGGCGACCGGTGGCAATCACCTGGTGGCCCTGCTTAAGAAATCTACGGGCGATGGTTTCGCCAAAGCCGGCGGTAGCGCCGGTAATAAAGATAATCATGCAACGGTTCCTTTTAGTCCTGAATAATTACTACACTATCAATCACCGGCTGCCCGAGACCTCGACTAGGGTTTGCGCAGGTAAGGCGCCAGCAGCGAAAGATCGGCGGGCGATAGCCGGTCGGAGGCGGTTTGCGCCTGGTGCCAGTACGGATAGATAAGCGGCGGGCGGCTGACGTCGGACAGGCGGTTGATTTCCTGGGCGTTTAGGACCAAATCCGCCGCCAGCAGATTATCCTTTAACTGTTCCTCGGTGCGCGCGCCGATGATAACGGAGGTGACGGCGGGGCGGCTGATAAGCCAGGCCAGGGCCACTTGAGCGGCGGACACGTTGCGCTCTTCGGCGATCGCCACCAGGACGTCAATGATGTCATACAATGCATCCTGATGGTAAATCGGCGGTTCATTCCACTCTTCCAGATGGCGGGTGCCGCCCTCAGGCTGGCGATCCCTGCGGTATTTACCGGATAGCAGTCCCCCCGCCAGCGGGCTCCATACCAACACGCCTAATCCTTGATCCTGGGTAATCGGCAATAATTCATATTCGGCCTCGCGGCTTTGCAGAGAATAATGAATTTGCTGGCTTACCGGGCGGATCAGATTGAGCCGTTCGCTGACGCCCAGCGTTTTCATGATATGCCAGCCGGAGAAATTGGAAATACCCACATAGCGCACCTTGCCGCTGTCGACCAGCTGTTCCAAAGCATACAACGTTTCTTCCAAGGGGGTCTGACCGTCCCATTCATGCAACTGATACAAATCGATATGGTCGGTATTCAGCCGTTTCAAACTGGCTTCACAGGCGCGGATCAAATGGTGGCGCGACGAGCCGCGATCGTTGGGGCCATTACCCATGGGAAAACGGGCTTTGGACGCGATCAGCACGCTGTCGCGCTTATCCTTCAGCACTTCGCCCAGGATTTCTTCGGAAACTCCCTGGGAGTAAACGTCGGCGGTGTCAAACAGATTAATTCCGGCATCAATGCAAATCGCCAACTGGCGACGCGCTTCCGCCACCCCGGTATCGCCCACTTTGGCAAATTTTCCTTTGCCTCCGAAGGTCATGGTGCCGAGACTCAATACCGATACTTTCAAGCCTGAACGGCCCAATAGACGATATTCCATTAGAATTCTCCTCGCAGTAGTACATTTCGGATCTCATAAGCGCCCGCAAGCGAGCCTACAGACCTAGAGCATAGACTAATGTCGCCGTCATCAACAGTCCCGGTCTTGCCGTCATATGCCGGCGTTATCGTTTGTATAAAATTGGCACATATATTGCCAATATTGCCAATATAGATGTATCGCAAAACAAAATAAGTAAGGATCGTAAAAAACAGAGGTAGCATAATACGCGAAAAATCAGCCTTGGCGGGTGCGCAAAAAGGCCGGCTAAGCCGGCCCGTGGGAAGGACAATCACCTGCTGGCAAACATATGGGGCAAACTGCTCCTGCTTTACCGACCGATCATGTCCGCATAAAACGCATGTGCATTCACTATTAAAAATTCACTTTAACGCCCAGCGTACCTAGGGTGTCGTGATATCCTTTTGTGCCGACCTGCTGGCCGATATTACCCCAGACAGCCAGGTGTTCATTAATCTGGCCTTCATTGCCGATCTTGATTTCACCGATATTCCTGGCGCCTTGCAAGGAGTAGTTATCCTGTTCCATACGAACCCCGAAGTCCTTGGTATTATGGATCCAGTTTGTTTCGACATAAGGCTGGAACATGCGCTGTTTACCCTCATCTATGCTGGCATAACCGCGCATATAAAGACGCGTTCCAAGGCGTGTCTGGATATTATCCTTACCCTGCAGGCTAACCCGGCCGCCGTTACGGTCTTTATGATCCTGCGCGCTGACGCCCATCCAGGTGACCTGCATTTGCGGTTGCAGATAGGTGTCAAAGGACGAACCGCTGAACAGCTTCAAGGCATAGCCGGCTTCCATCGCGGCGACAAAGCCACGGGACCGGTAGCTTTCTTTTGCATCGGATTTATTTGCCGATGAACCATTTTCAACATAATTGCCGAACCAGTTAAAATTCAGCGAACCGTCCAGATAAAGCCCTTCGCGGTTTTGGTCGTTGCCATACCAGGTACCGTAAATGCCGGCCGCATAGCCATCAAGCCCGCCTTTGGCACTTTTGCCTTTGACGGCGTGGCTGTGGCTACGGCTTTTGCCCGCGCCGAACATGGCGCCGACATGCAGACCGTCGAGGCCGTTATGGCTGACGCTGAATATTTCACCGCCCAGCTGTACCTTTTGGGTATTGGTGCGGGTAGACAGAGCCCCGTCCCGCATACGAGCACCGTTCACGCCGCCGGCGATGCGCAGCCAGAGGGAAGGGTGGTGACCGTCCGCGGGATCCAGCGCGGAGGGAAACGCCGGTGCACCGATACGGTCGTGCATACGGGTGGCGAACATCGTATTGGCGGTAGCCATATTGGCGGCATAAATGCCGGCCTGCGGGCGCAACTCAGTTGACGCGCGAGCGGCGGTAGCCGCACCCGCACGCAAAAAGCCCCGCTGAAGATCGGAATAATCCCGTTCGGAATTTTCATGCTCAGCATCCCCGATTAGGGACGGCGTGTCCGTTGGCTCATTCTCTTGCCCAGCAACGAAGAGCCGGGACGGCATGCCCGCTGGCTCATTCTCTGGTTGCCCAGCAGCGAAGCGCCGGGACGGCATGCCCACTGGCTCATTCTCTGGTTGCCCAGCAGCGAAGAGCCGGGACGGCGGGTCCGTTGGCTCATTCTCTGGTTGTCCAGCAGCGAAGAGCCGGGACGGCGTGTCCGCTGGCTCATTCTCTGGTTGCCCAGCAGCTAAGACCGGGGACGGCGTGTCCGCGGGCTCATTCCCTGGTTGCCCGGCAGCCGGGACGAGGGACGACGATTTCGCGAGCTCATCCTCAAAAGGCCATTCATTTAATGATTTGACCTGGAAGGCCGCTTTCTTATCCTGTAATTCATAATAATCATCTGATGTGGACGAAGAGTCCGTTTGCTTATTCTTTGATACTACCAGCCTGTTATCACCCTGGCCTTTATCATATCCCGTCGAAATCTGTGAGTTTTCCTGATTGCCCGCTGATGAGTTTTCTTCGGAGCCAACCAGGGCCAGTTCATCGATTTGTTTGCCCTGTTCGTGATCAGATAACATATCAACAATATTTGCATAATTTTTATCTAAATTGTCATAATCGCTTTCTGAAGCTAAATCTTCAAATGAAGGCGTTTCATCTTTTGTTTGCGTTGCTGCTACCAAAGCGGGCGCATCTATTGGATTGCTATCTTCTGAAATATTAATTTTTTGTTTATCTTCGCGTTCAAACCCATCCAGCCCGGTTTTGTCATCATTTATCTCACTCCTTGCTGGTAGCTTGTTTTCGAGTCGATGTTGTGCAGCCAGGCCTTCTTCGCTATCCTCCAGCCAATCAACAGTGGTGAGTTTATAGCCAGCCATGCTATTTCCAGGATTGATGGCGCTGCCAACCGGCCCATTTTTTTTCACATTAGAAATATTGTCATCTGTAATATGGGCGCGTGGCAGCGGAATCGGGCCTTTACTTGCGCTATCATCCTTGGCAGATATATCGCTGTCTTGGGTTGGGTTAGATTCTTCTTCTATGGAAAACAGTGGATAGCCCTGTTCTCCCGAGGTAGAGGACGAACGTAGTTTTTTTTGCTCGTTATTTTCTGATGAGGACCGACTTCCCTGCAGAGAGTTTCGTTTTGGTTTTATCGGCGTATCTGCCGGCTGACTTTGAGAGTCCGTTTTTTGTGAATTTTGATCAATGCGTTTTTCCGGACTATTCGAGGGTTGCCCGCGCTTTACCGTGTCGTCGAGGGTATTGTCTGCTTGGGTTTTTACCGATGCAGTAGCTGAAGTGTTAGCATTATTTTTGTCCTCCTGCTCTTTTACCGCAACGGTTTTAATCACCTCCCTATCAGACTTGCTGGTGAGCACCAAGTTGTTTGCATTTTTATCAAGCTGATAATTATAATCATTCAATCCATTGTTATCTTGGTATACAAAAGAATCAGCAGGAATTTCTTTACCATGGAATTGAATCAGGGGTATGCCTTTATGGGTTTTCGCTCCCTTGCCATTGGCATTATGAACGACGAGCTGACTTTGACCGCTGATACTTTTTTTAATAATCAACGTATCAGCTTTAGATTTATCATCCCCAAACTTCGCACAGGTCGTAACCTTGGCATCTGGCCCTGCCTCATACTCATCAATCGTTAATTTATGCCCTGTTTTGTCGGTAACCATCAAATTTCCCGCGGCATCTTTTTTCCATTCTGCAAATTTATTACTTTTGCCGGTGAAGAGGTTGCCCTTGTTTATGACTTTTCCGGAAATAAAACCCGTGCCGCCCAGCGCTGCATTTTCAGACACCTCGATTTGACCAACGTTTACATTAGCTTTATCTAATCTTAATGTAACGCTATCTTCCAAAATAATTTCTTTTAATTTTGTATTTTTGGGAAGTGAGTTTTCAAAAATCAATTCTCCGCTACCCTTTATTACCAATTTTTCGATGTTTTTATTTTTTCCTTTGGTGAAACTCGCAAGGTTTATGGGGGGATTGTTACCGGGTTTCACTGTTAACTTCAGCGTGGAAGGCGCATTATTTTCAGTTTTAACCAAAGAAGTTGATGTATTCTGCCTTACGGAAGAATTTGGTTTTAAAACTGAAACTGATGAGGATGGTGTCTTGTTTTTATCAAAAGCTGTATTTTCCGAATTGCCAGTTGCATAAACCTGGGTTATTCCGCCGACTAATGTAATCACGCCGACAACTGTTTTGCTAATATTTTTCATGATGACCTATAATTTCAGATTTTTTGTGCTTTTTTAAGAAAGAATTTCTGTGCATTTATTAATCGTTATCAACGTAAGGCAAGATAACGGGGTGGTATTCTAGCCACAGAAAATTAAAATACAGCTAAAAATAAAACATCGTTTAAGTAATATTGTGATAATTATCTGCGCACATCCTAAAACGAAGAAATATCATACAAAAAAAGATAGTGGTGATATTCCCATCAGTATAATATCTAATGGTGCTCGTATAATATTTAATAAAAACAATAATAATAATAATTAAATAGCATAAAAATAATAGTTATCAGCTATCGTGGTGCCTGGTTATTATCCTGGGATTCGATGGGGCATAGTACAATCACCTAACCGACAAGACCGTCGCTGAACCGCGCGTTTATTTCCGGACTTGCAGGATCAGGCAATAACGCAAGAATAATCGTCTACCGCATTCAATGTGGTTACTGGCAGAATGGGACATCTGTCGGGGGCATGGCGAAGCAGCGCCATGTCTCCTTTCTCCAAACAACCCGGAGTATGATATATGTCTAAAGCTAAAGGTTACGCCGCGCTCAGCGCCAAGGCCCCTCTAACGCCTTACTCTTTTGAGCGACGCGCTCCCGGTCAGGATGATGTGGTGATTAAGATCGCCTACTGCGGCGTGTGCCATTCTGATATCCATCAGGCGCGGGATGAGTGGGGCGGCGCCATATTCCCCATGGTTCCCGGTCATGAAATCGTGGGAGAAGTGGTCGCAAAGGGCGACGGCGTGACAAAATTCAACCTGGGCGATCGGGTCGGCGTCGGCTGTTTTGTGGACTCATGTACCCACTGCGCCGAGCGTGACCTGGAGCTGGAGCAATACCGGGAAGGGCTGGTATTAACCTATAACAGCGTGGAGCGCGACGGCAAAACGCCGACCATGGGCGGCTACTCCGACCATATCGTGGTCAAGCAGGGTTATGTGTTGACGGTCCCCGATAATTTGCCGCTGGATGCGGCGGCGCCTTTGCTCTGCGCCGGTATTACCCTTTACTCGCCGTTACGTCACTGGCAGGCGGGCCCCGGCAAAAAGGTGGCGATTATCGGCCTGGGCGGTTTGGGCCATATGGGGGTTAAACTGGGCAAGGCCATGGGCGCGGAAATGACCGTTCTCAGCCAGACCCTGTCCAAAAAAGAAGACGGCTTGCGCCTGGGCGCCGAGCATTATTACGCGACCCAGGATCCGGCGACCTTCGAGAAGCTGAAAAACACCTTCGACCTGATAATCTGTACCGTCGGAACGGAAATTGACTGGGGCGCCTATTTGTCGTTATTAAAAATCGACGGCACCATGGTCCTGGTCGGTCTGCCGGAAAACAAGGTGCCGCTGCACGCCGCCGCCCTGATCGGCGGACGCCGCAGCCTGGCGGGCTCGGGCATCGGCTCAATAAAAGAAACCCAGGAGATGCTTGATTTCTGTGGCGAGCATAATATCGTTTCCGATATCGAGAAGATTGACATCCAGCAGATCAACGACGCATACCAGCGGGTGGTAAAAAGCGATGTCCGCTACCGCTTCGTTATCGATATGGCCTCACTGTAACGGCTGGCAATGTCGTGCTACCACTTTATATCTCTGCATAAATGCGCCCCGGCGCATTTTTTTTTGCCATTTTGTCCAAGCGGCGCAATCCTGTCTTTTCCCCCGCGGCATGCTAGCATAGGATCAGGCATTACCGACCGTTTTGGCAGGAGCACCGTATGCATAACCATCATCTCCAGCGGCAAAATCCGTTTTACCAGCCCAGCCCGTTGCCGTTTCAGGCGCCGCCTTTTAACCTGATCCAGGAAAGCGACTATTCACCGGCGATTGACGAAGGCATCGGTCTTTATCTGGCCGAGGTTGATCAAATTGCCACGCAAAGCGATGAGCCGACGTTCGATAACACCTATGTCGCCCTCGAGCGGTCCGGGGTGATGCTGAAACGGGTTTCCAGCGTATTTGGCGCCATGACCTCCGCCAACACCAGCGCCACGCTACAACGCATCGATGAGGAACAATCGCCTAAACTGGCCGCGATGAAGGATGCGATAACATTCAACGCCAGGCTGTTCAGCCGTCTGCAACAGGTATATGACCAACGGGAGTCCCTTGGGATTTCAGCGGAATCGCTCAGGCTTATCGAGGTGACCTATCAAGGCTTCGTATTGGCAGGGGCACGGTTATCCGACGCGCAGAAACAAAAGCTTTCCGCGCTGAATCAGGAAGCGGCCAGCTTAAGCACGCGGTTCTCCCATCAGCTGCTGGAGGCCACCAAACAGGGCGCGCTGCTGATTGATGATATAACGCTATTGGACGGGCTATCGACGCAAGAGATAGCGGCGGCGCGGCAGGCGGCGAACGAGCGCAATCTCGGCGATCGCTGGCTCCTGGCGCTGCAAAACACCACGTTGCAACCACAGTTGCAAAACCTGGAACGGCGGGCCACCCGTGAGGCCCTGTTCAACGCCTCCCTCTCGCGGGCGGAAAAGGGCGACGGCAACGACACCAGGAGCATTATTATCCGCCTGGCCCAGGTTCGCGCCGAGCAGGCCGGCCTATTAGGCTTCTCCGATTACGCCAGTTGGGCGCTGCGCGATCAAATGGCGAAAACACCGGCCGCGGCGCTGGATTTTATGACGCGCATTGTGCCCGCCGCCACGGCGCGGGCCGGGCAAGAAGCGGCTGATATTCAGGCAGTGATAGACAGCCGCCAGGAAGGATTCACCCTGGCCGCCTGGGATTGGCAGTTTTACGCCGATCGCGTGCGCAAGATGAAATACGATCTGAATGATGCGCAAATCAGGCCCTATTTTGAACTGGACCGCGTGCTGGAGCAGGGAGTGTTTTATGCCGCCGGGCTGCTGTATGGCATAGAACTCAAGCCCCGCAGCGATATTCCGGTTTATCATGCTGATGTCCGCGTTTATGATGTATTTGATAAAGACGGGACGCCATTGGCGCTATTTTATACCGACTATTTTCAGCGCGATAATAAAGGCGGCGGGGCATGGATGGGTAATTTTGTCGACCAATCCCATTTACTCGGTACCCGGCCGGTTATCTATAATGTTGCCAACTTCGCCAAACCCGCGCCGGGGCAGCCGGCATTATTATCGTGGGATGACGTGGTAACGCTGTTTCATGAGTTCGGCCATACCTTGCACGGCCTGTTTGCCGATCAGGCATATCCCAGCCTTTCCGGTACCTCGACCCCGCGTGATTTTGTCGAGTTTCCTTCTCAATTCAATGAACACTGGGCCGACGAGCCGCGGGTATTTGCCCACTATGCCCGGCATTATCAAACCGGCGAGCCGATGCCAAGCGAACTGCTGGCCAAGATTGAAAAGGCGTCACGCTTTAATAAAGGGTATGACATGACCGAGCTGCTGGCGGCGGCGCTTCTGGACATGCGCTGGCATATGCTGGCCGCGGGCGTTGCTGAAAAATCGGTGGAGGAGTTTGAAGCCGCCGCTTTGGCGGAATATCAGGTGAATCTGCCCTACGTTCCGCCGCGCTATCGTTCCAGCTATTTCCAGCATATTTGGGGCGGGGGTTACGCGGCCGGCTATTACGCTTATCTGTGGACAGAGATGTTGGCGGATGATGCCTTTGCCGCCTTCACGGAGCAGGGGGGATTAACGGCGCGCAATGGCCAGCGTTTTCGCGATGAGGTGCTGTCGAAAGGCAATAGCCGTGACCTGGCCGGGGTTTATAAGGATTGGCGCGGCAAGGAGCCTGATATAGCGCCCATGCTGATTAACCGCGGGCTGCAGCAGTAGATCTCCGGCAGGGGCGGGGAAGGTCCTCGCCCTGATTTTTTGCACCTGTAGCCAAAAGGACGTTAGCGTTTCCCTCGTGAATGCATGTTCGCCGTCCACTCGTAGGTTGCTGAAATATCAGGTTTTAATTTCTTCTGCCGTTTAACGACCCGGACCTGTTTGGCAATGACTTCCCGCTCGGCCATCAACTGGGCGATGTAATCATCTTTGATATGATTGGTTTCTGAATTTGAGAGAGCAAGTCCTTTGGCTTTTTTTGCCTGGTCTAACAATGTCTTAAGTTGGCGTTGTTCGCTTTCCGTCATGTCTTGCTGCGTCAGCTTGGGAATGAGCATAAATGTCGGCCTGAAAAGGGAAAGGACTACCATTGTAAAGGAAAGTCGGCTCCGTCTCAGTAAAAAACTTATTTTAATGTGCAAACGCCCGCTTCGGGCGGTGAAAACATTATGTTAAATTATCTGCCTGGATTTACCAGGCCGCCGGGTCGGCAAGCATAGGAGCGCCCAGGCGGTGGCGTATTTGCTGGATGAGTTCATCCACCGCGCGTGAGGGCCGTCCGTTCGCGAGGTGAAGATTGATGGCGAACGAGGGTAGTTTGGGCAAATTCTCCCCATGGGGAAGTATGTTGAGATCGTTTGGTACGGTAGAGGCCAGCCAGACCGTTACCGCCAGATCGGCCCTGACCGTGGCGCGCGTCGCGTCAATGCTTCCGCTCTCGAACAGAGTGCGCCAGGCAAGGTTGCATTCGCTGAGAGCCCGCAGAACAACGGGCCGGAAAGCGCAGGTTTGCGTCACCATGGAAACGGGAAGCGGGGTCTTCAAATACGCCGAGCCGCCCTTCGCGCCGACCCAAACCAGGCGATCAATCGTCAAGCATTCACCCGCTGATTTCCCTACCGGCTCCTCGATCAGGGCAAGATCAATCACGCCATCTTGAATGGCGGTCAACAGTTCAGTGGAGGACAAACAGATAAGCGTAATATCCACGTTCGGACACGCTTGGGAAAATGCCTTGAGGATCGGGGGCAGCCATGTTCCGACAAGATCATAGGGCGCGCCAAGGCGGACGAGGCCATCTATCGGCCCTTGCGCCATATCTGCCCACAGCTCGTCATTAAGCGTGATAAGACGCCTTGCCTTTGCCAAAAAACGCTCTCCGTCAGACGTCAGACGAAGCGTCCTGCCACCACGAATAAACAAAGCGCCGGCCACGTCCTCCAGCCGGGCAACCTGCTGGCTGACCGCGCTCTGCGTGAGATGCAAAACGTTAGCGGCCGCCGTCATGCTGGCGCGATCGGCCACGGCAACGAAGGTGCGAAGTAGGGTGATATCAAGATTGCGAGTCATAACAGGTATTATGACGTGTAATGCCTGACATGCACAATATGAGATTCACTTATGCATGGCGTCACGCTAGAGTTTCCTCCGATACTATTGGAGGATTGAATGTCCGTCGCTGAATTTCTGCCCCTTGCGCTGTTCGTCATGGTGTCCACTGTGACACCCGGCGGCGCTACAACCTTAGCCACCGCGTCCGGCGCCCATTTTGGCTAT
>NZ_DASWOM010000011.1:0-65181 GCF_036398755.1 Acerihabitans sp.
TTTTTAACGTGGGTTCAAAAACCGCGCAGCGGTCGTCCGGCGAAACCAGCCTGTCATGTCGCAGGCACAGGCGGGAATCGCCGAGACTGGCGCCGAAGGCGGACCCCAAAGCCGACAGTCCGGGGATGTCCCGTTCGATATCGGCCCTGGCGCGCCGGCAAAAACGACAGCGCGCGCAGCGGGCAGCGTCGTTTTGCCGCGCCATTACAAATTACCCAGCTGGTTCCAGAAATCGGCGAACACATGGGCGGAAAGGATATAACCGAGGATGACATTGACCACCACCCCAATCGTGAAAGCCCAGAACGGGCGCAGGCCGGTGCTGGCTAGGCGGGAGAATCGGGTACTCAGGCCAATGCTCAAAAAGCAGAAGATAAACGCCCAGGTCCGCAGCGCGGTAATCGGCGCGATAAAAGCCGGCGTCAGGGTTGTGCGGTATTCCGCCAGGGTATAGTGGCTGCTCAGCCAGGTGACGAACAGCGAGGCCAGCACAAATCCCAACACGAATTTCGGGAAACGCCGCCAGATTTCAGTCGCCCCGGTTTTGGCGTCGATCTCATTGTCCGCGTTGCGCCAGCGGGTGGTGGCGACGATGGCCAAGGCAAATGCCCAGATGCCGATCCAGATATCACGGCCGATCACCTTCATCAGGGTAAATGCCTGCACCGCGGCATCGGGTTTGCCGGCAATGGCGCCGGCGGAATGGGCGGCAAAATCGCTGTAGGTTTGCGCCGCCGCTATCCCGGCCGCGTCGGCAAACTCCGAGGTGCCGATCCAGGCGCCGGCGACGCCGGTGGACAGTCCCAGCGTGCGCGCCGCGAACGGCAGCACCAGCAGCGAAACGATCGCCCAGATAATCACCAGTGAAATGGCCACCGACGCCTGTTCGCGTTTGGCGCGCACCGCGCCCGCCACGGCGATGGCCGCCGACACGCCGCACACCGCGCCGCCGACGCCCAGCACCGCGGCGAAACGCTGCTCAAGCCCCAACAGGCGGGCGGCGAAATAAATAACAAAAAAAGTCACCAGCGACACGATGGCCGCCTGTCCGATCGCGACCGGACCGGCCCAGAGGATAAGCGTCAGCGGCAGCGTGGCGCCCAGCAGCACGATGCCGATTTTGATAAAATATTCCACCCGCAGGCTGTGCGCCAGCCAGTCGGGTATCTGCCAGATGTTCGACACCACCAGGCCCAGCACCAAGGCCAGCAGCGGCGGCTCCAGATTGTAGCGCGAGGCGCTGGCCCACGCGCCGAGCTGGAAAATAAACACCGCCACGATAAACAGCACGGTAAAACCGGCGAGGAATTTGCCGGGGCGGTGGCCGATAATGGCGCCGCTGACGGTAAGCAGCACCGCCCAAACCAGATACAGTCCCAAAAGCGACGGCAGGCGGCTGACCAGATCCCGGCCCGCTTCGCCAAGGGTGGTCCATTTCGCCGGCGCGGTGGCCAGCCATTTGATACTGCCGCCCTGTGAAAACAGGATAAACGCGGTGCTTATCAACAGCAGCGCCAGGATGATCGACCACCAGTCTTCCTGGTGCCACCAGCGGGACGTCCGCGGTTCTTCAGGCGGGACGAATGCCGCGCCGTTATGTTCGCTTATGCTCATTATTCCTGCCCTAATGAATGGAGAAGTGATTATTAGAATTATCAGCGGCTAAACGCCGCTGTTCCCCGGAAAATAGCGGAAATACGCCGGGCTGGGTATTACTATTAAGTTATGGTTAATAACTAATGATTATATATTGAGGGGTGGCCGGGATGTGAGTGGTACACACGGCATTTATTTTTTTTATTTCGTGAAATGTTTCTAATAAACCTGAAATCAAGCTATAGACCTGACGCCGGACTTTTATGCTCCGCTTTAGCCGCGATTTGCCTTGTCGCCGCTGAAAGCCTGTTTGCGCGCCATTGTCGGCATGGCATTATCCACTGACCCGCCGGTGCCATGTGATTAATCTGTTATTACACCAACCAGAATAATCAGGACCGCGGAGCAAAGTCATTATATCTTTCACCATAATGACTTAACCCATCCAGGAATCAATATCTAAGCTTGTTGTGTTTAGCGAGGCCGGTCGTCAGGAGGATAATTTCCGGCCTGTTACATGCCGGCACGCCGCTAGATATAAGCAGATCTGAACGTTTTTCAGCGCCATTTTTTCGACGCATTTCAATGAGGATATATATGGATATCTCCGCAATCTCATCCGCCGGTCTTTCACCGGGCCTTGTAAATGGAATTGACCACGCCGGTACGCAGAATCAGGCCCTGATTGCAGCATGGGAAACCTGGGCCGGGCTGGCGCCGGACGGCGCAGCCGAATATCGAGACAAAGCCGTGCTCCTGTTAAAAGATTGCCTGGAACGCGGTGCCGCCTACCTGAATCTTAACTGCCTTAATCTTTCCAGCCTGCCGGAAAGTCTGCCGCCGAACCTGGTGCAGCTCAAAGCCAGCGGCAATGCGTTCACTTCGCTGCCGGCAAACCTGCCGGCGGGTTTGCACGAACTGGACGCGGACAACACGCCGCTTGCCAGCCTGCCGGAAAATCTGCCGCCGGGGTTGAAAAGCCTCTATCTTAACGGCACAAACTTGTCGGCGATCCCCGACGATCTGCCGGCGGAATTAAAGGCGCTGCATCTGAATAATGTCCCCATCGACAGGCTGCCGGCAAACCTGCCGTCGGGATTGCTGCTGCTGTTTGCCGGCGGAACCAATCTGTCCGGTTTGCCCGCCAATCTGTCGTCGACATTAACGCTTTATATCAACAATACCCCACTGGCGTCGTTAATCGACCGGCATTTACCTGGCTTTCTGTCGCCCACGGGTAAGTTCAGCGTCGATGCCTTGCCTGCGGGAATGCTGCCTGAATGGATAACCGGGGCGATACCCGGCGCTGGGATAATCGACGGCGCCGCCGGGGCGATACCCGGCGCCGGGATAATTGACGGCGCCGTCGGGGCGATACCCGGCGGCGAATCAGCGGCCGGCGCGGCGACCGCGGGGCTGGCGGGCGTCATAACCCAATCGGAAGCACTCGATCTCAGTAATATTTCCCTCAGTCGCCAGGCGAGCGGCGAGGCAGCCACGCCTTTACCCGCTGACCCCGAGCCCGTAATGGAATAAAGCCCCGGAGGCCATGCGCCGCAGGCGCCTTTTCCGGCGCGCTGCGCTCAGGCGCTTCGCCTTCTTGACCCATCATCCCCGCGAAAAATGGATGAGGGGCATTGAACCAAAAAAGAAGACCGCCGCACGGTCTTCTTTTTTTGGTGCGCCAAGGGGCGGCCGGCGCGTGTCAAAGGACGGTATGGGGCGCGAACGCCGTTTGCGCGGCGGGTAACTTGCCCGGTTGCCATCCCAGCTCCAGCGAAATTTTATGCGCGGTCTCCATCACCAGCCCGGCCAACCCCTCCAGACGGTGGAGCGGCAAACGTTCCGCCGAGCCGGAAACGCTCACCGCGGCGAAAACCTGGCCGTTGGCGCCACGTATCGGCGCGCCGACGCAATGCACATTGAGCTCATTTTCCTGCAGATCAAAGGCGCAGCCCCGCGCATGGATACGTTTCAGCTCCGCCATCAGCGCCTCTTCGTCGGTAATAGTGTACGGCGTTCTTTCGGCCAGGGAATCACTGATAAGCTTGTTTATCAGGCCGGCGGGCTGCCAGGCGAGAAAGGCCTTGCCGACGCTGGTGCAGTGCACCGGCGCCGATTCGATACGGGTTATCATGGTATTGCCGCTGCTGTTCATTGCCTGCCGTTCCACAAGCGCCATCTGCGCGCCGTCAAATATGCATAAATGCGTGTTTTCGCCGGTGATCAGCTGCAACTGCGTGGCGTAAGGCCGGACATGGCTGTCGAGGTCCAGGTTTTGCAATACCAGGCTCCCGAGCTGGAACAATTTCATGCCCAGTTTGTAGGTATCCCGTTTACCGTTTTGTTCCAACAGACCGATATCACGCAGCGAGGATACCAGTCGGTGGGTCGTGGCGCGCGGTAACCCGGTGCGCGCGGCGATTTCCGCCGGCGTCAGATTGGCGTCGCGCTGAGAGAAGCATTCCAGTATTTGCAGCACCTTGGTCAGGCTTTTAATCGACGCCTGATGGGGTAATCCGGCGTCGGCGCTTTGTTTCATAACCACTCCTGCAAGCAAAAGGCTGACCGCACCGGCGGCCGATCCGCCGTTGCGTCCAGCTTACCATGTCCGGCGGTATTTTCCCCGCGCACCGGCTGTTTTCGCCCGTTGCCGCCTATAGCGCATCCGGCGCCAGTTCGACGGGCAGCAGCGCGGCGGGGAAATCCTGGTAGCATACCGGGCGCAGGAACCGGGCAATGGCCCCGGCGCCCACCGAGGTGGTGCGCGCATCGCTGGTGGCCGGAAAGGGACCGCCATGCACCATGGCGTAACCCACATCCACCCCGGTGGGGAAACCGTTGACCAGCAGGCGTCCGGCGCGGCGTTCAAGGACTGGCAGCAGCGCCCGCGCGTCGTCATGATCGGCCTCATCAAGATGCAGGCTAAGGGTCAGTTGCCCCTCCAGCGCCATTACCGCTTCCCGCAATTGCCGCTTATCCCGGCAGCGTACCACCAGTGAGGTGGGGCCGAACACTTCCTGGCTCAGCGACGGCTGGGACAGGAAATCGCGCGCATCCGCCACCAGCACGGCCGCCTGCGCCTGGTTGGCGCCCTTGGCCGGACGTCCCGCGGCAAGACGGCTTACGCCGGCCACGGCGGCGAGGGCCTCGGTGTTATCCCGCCAGGCCCGCCAGATGCCGCCGGTCAGCATGGTGGCGGCGGGTATGTCCTGCAGCGCCACGGCGACCTGCCGGCAAAAATGTTGCAGCGGTTCACCGTCGATAGCCAGTACCAACCCGGGGCTGGTGCAAAACTGGCCGGCGCCAAGCGCCAGCGACGCCACGTAGCCCGCGGCGATGGCAGCGCCCCGGTCGGCCAGCGCGGACGGCAACAGGATCTGTGGATTGATGCTGCTCATCTCCGCGTACACCGGTATCGGCACGGCGCGGCTGCGCGCCAGCTCCACCAGCGCCAGGCCGGCGGCGCGCGAACCGGTAAACCCCACCGCCTGAATGAGCGGATGCGCCACCAGCCGCCGGCCTACGCCATGTTCGGCGCCGTGCAGCAGGGAAAACACGCCGGGCGGCAGCCGCAGCCGCTCCGCCGCTTGCTGGATGGCCCGTCCCACCAGCTCGCTGGTGCCGGGGTGCGCCGGATGCGCCTTGACGACAATCGGGCAACCGGCCGCCAGCGCCGAGGCGCTGTCGCCGCCGGCTACCGAAAATGCCAGCGGAAAATTACTGGCGCCAAAGACGGCCACCGGCCCGAGCGCGATCTGGCGCCGGCGCAGGTCCGGGCGCGGCAGCGGCCTGCGGTCCGGCAGCGCTTTTTCAATCACCGTGTGCAAAAAATCACCGCGCCGCGCCACATCGGCAAATAGCGCCAGCTGTGCGAGGGTACGGGCGCGTTCGCCCTCGATACGCCCGCGCGGTAGCCCGGTTTCCTCCACGGCCCTAGCGATAAGCGTTTCCCCCAGCGCCATGATATTGTCGCCGATGGCCGTGAGAAAATCGGCGCGCAGCCCCAACGGCAGCGCGCGGTAATCATCAAAAGCGTCCTCGGCCAACTGGCATGCGCGATCGATTTGCGCAGGCGCAGCGGTATAAAATTCGGGCGCCAGCGGCCGATCGCCGGCGGGATCCACGGCGCGAAACCGCGTGCCGCCGCCTCGGGGCATGTCGTTGCCAATAATCAGGTTGCCTGTCAGTTCCATCGCTCACCCCCCTGCAAAGGCTGTGAAGTCAATAACGCTCGCGGTGATAACAATTGCGGGTATTATCCCGAATTGTGGGATATAGCGAGTAATTGTTAATGATTTATACCACTATGTAAACACGCAACCCGGGCTTTTTTTACCTGGCTGCGGGCGGACACATCGGGCGGATATCATTAAATTCGATATTTATCAGCAAAATAAAAATTTTTATTTCTGTAAGGCATGATGTGAGGATTTGATTATATTGCGATGGAATGTGATTTAAATCTCATATTAATGGATTGTATGTTGATAAAAAAACGTTAATCTCACATTAATGGATGCACATCATCTCGGTAACATTTTCATAACAGGAGCGAGCCATGAGTCACCACAACCACGCTGATTTAAAAGCAAAGCTGCGCGGCGTGTTGCCGCCCATAGCCATGCCGTTTGACGAACAGGGTGAACTGGTCAAAGGCGGGCTGAAAGCGCAAATCGATTTTATCATCAATAGCGGCGCGGGCGCGATTGTGGCCGGCGGCAGTACCGGCGAGGGCCATACGCTTTCCGACAGCGAGTTCCAACAGGCGATGACCGAGGCCTATGAAGCGGATAACGGCCGCGTGCCCTTTGTGGCGGGGCTTATCGTTAACAGCACCCGCCAGGCGATAGCCCGCGTCAAGATGCTTGAAGGCATGAAGCTCGATGCGCTGCAGGTGACGCCGGTACACTATTTGTTCAAACCCGACGCCGACGCCACGGTGCGTCATTTCCGGGAAATCTACGATGCCACGGGTGTTCCCATTCTGATCTATAACGTCATTCCCTGGAACTATCTCAGCCTGGAGCTGATGAGCCGTATCATGGATGAAGTGCCGGGGGTGGTGGGCATGAAGCAAAGCTCCGGCGACCTGAAATCGGTGTCCGACCTGTTGCTGAGCTGTCCGGACAAAATCATCCTCAGCGGGGTGGATGCGCTGCTCTATCCCGCCTTCGCCCTGGGCTGCCAGGGCGCGATTTCGGCGCTGACCAGCGCGCTGCCGTCGGTAGTGCATGCGATATTTACCGCCGTGGAGAACAACGATCACGCCACCGCCCGCGCCCTGCATTTCCGCCTGGCCCGGCTTTGGAACACGCTGCCGCACGATAATTTGCCCGCCTGCGTCAAATTTATCCAATCCCTGCAAGGGGTGCCGTT
Organism: Acerihabitans sp.; assembly: GCF_036398755.1. Taxonomy (NCBI): domain Bacteria; kingdom Pseudomonadati; phylum Pseudomonadota; class Gammaproteobacteria; order Enterobacterales; family Pectobacteriaceae; genus Acerihabitans; species Acerihabitans sp. The sequence continues at coordinate 6,976 of NZ_DASWOM010000011.1, forward strand.
GTTCCAGGCGCGTCGGCCGATGCCGCCCGTCAGCGAAACGCTGAAACGGCAAATCGTCCAGGCTTTTGATCAACTGATGGAGTAACGCCGCTCGGTCCTGCCGTGCCGCAGGCTGATGATGTGACGGGAGACAATCATGACGAATGCGCGACAACCACGGCAGCCCCTGGCCGTAGATGTGCTGGTGGTAGGCGCCGGCTGCGCCGGTGTCGCCGCCGCCGTGGGCGCCGGGGAGGAGGGGGCCGCCACCCTGCTGGTCGACGCGGCGGGCTGTGTCGGCGATACGCTGGCGGGTCACTTACTGGAGCACGGCGGGGGGTTTTATACCATCGACGGGCAGCAGGTGGTGGCCGGGTTTGCCCAGCGGCTGGTGGGCCAGATGCGGCAAACCGGCGCCTCGCCCGGTCATGCGCATGACGATGCCGGCGACACCGCGACACGCGCGCCGATAAACCCTACCGCCCTTATGCTGACCGAGGCCCGGTGTCTGCACGACGCCGGGGTCGGGCTCTGGCTGCATGCGCCGCTGGTGGCGGTCAAACGTCACCGCAACAGGATTGTCTACTGCGCCTTCTCGACGCCGTCGGGCGTTCGCTGGGTGGCGCCGCGCATGGTGATTGACACCAGCGGCGACGCGGTGGCCGCACACCTTGCGCTGGCCGGTTTCCAGCCGGACACGGCGACTGAACGCCAGCCGGCATCCCTGCAGTTCACGCTGTCCGGCGTCGACTTCGCGGCGCTCATGCACTATGTCCGCGGCCATGCCGAGGAATTTCGCCCCGGCGGTCATTTTCCGGCCGCGCCCGAAGATCACGTTGATCTGTGGGGATTTGCCTCATTGCTGCGCCAGGGTTACCAGGAGGGTTCGCTGAGCCTGGCGCGCAACGAAATGCACATTGCCGGCTGGGCGAAACGCGGGGAATTGGGGGTCAACGTGACGCGCTATGACGGCCAGGAGCCGGACGGCGCGGACCACGCGGGCCAGGCCTGGCTGACGCTTTGCCGGCAAATCGTGGAGTATGACCACTGGTTTCGCCGCTGCGTGCCCGGCTGCGCGCGCGCCTACGTCAGCGCCATCGGCGGCCAGGTGGATGGGCGTGTTTCGCGCCGTGTGCTGGGGCGCTACACCGTGACGCAACATGATGTACTGCACGGCGTGCGTTTTCACGACAGCATCGCCTGCGGGGGTTTTCCCATCAAAAGCCCCTTTGCCGACCAACCGGATCTGGCGCCTGCCGATCGCCCCGGGCAGGGCTTCGAGGTGGCGTACCGCAGCCTGCTGCCCGTCAAACCGGACAATCTGCTGGTGGCCGGGCGGTGCCTGTCTTCGGATCACGCAGCGAATCGCGCGCTGCGCGTCACCGCCACCTGTCTCGCCACCGGCGAGGCGGCGGGCGTGGCGGCGGCGCTGGCGGTGCGCCAGGGATGTCCACCCGCCCTGATAGCGGTTGATCAACTGCGGCTTCGGCTGCGCCAGCGCGGCGCGATAGTCAGTCTGGACGGCGACGCCTCCTGAATAAACCCTGGCCCGTCAGCCCGTCTGGTTTTACAGCAAGAAAAACCGCCTCGAACAGAGAGCACCCATGGCAAGATACCGAAGGGTTTTTGATCAATCATTTAGGATAGCGATAGAATTTTTTGCCTCGTAGCGTTGCCTCCGCCGTTATTTTCCTGTGCTTTTTCTTATTGCCACCGATTGCCGCGGGATGTGAAGTTTTTGGTATTAGTTTGTCTGTATTTAACGTATTTTTTACTCTTCATCATGACCAGCCCACCCCGGCGTCGACCGCGATCCATGGGCCTGCTATCTGTACCCGTCATTCTGGATAGAAGGATAAATACGCTATGAAGAACATCGGATTTCTGTCGTTTGGGCACTGGACGCCTTCACCCCAGTCGGGGACCCGCTCGGCCGCCGATGCGCTGCTGCAATCCATCGACCTGGCCGTCGCCGCCGAGGATCTGGGCGCGGACGGCGCCTATTTCCGGGTACATCACTTCGCCCGCCAGCTCAGCTCTCCGTTTCCGCTGCTGGCCGCCATCGGCGCCAAGACCCGCCGTATCGACATCGGCACCGGCGTCATCGACATGCGCTATGAAAACCCGCACTACATGGCCGAAGACGCGGGCGCGGCCGACCTTATCGCCGGCGGACGTCTGCAGCTCGGCATCAGCCGTGGTTCACCCGAACAGGTGATTGAGGGCTGGCGCCATTTCGGCTACCGGCCCGCCGACGGCGAGACGGACGCCGACATGGCCCGGCACCAAACCGAGACGCTGCTTGAACTGCTGCGCGGCGAAGGTTTCGCCCAGCCCAATCCGCAGCCGATGTTTCCCAACCCGCCGGGACTGCTGCGTCTGGAGCCTTTCTCCGCCGGCCTGCGCGAACGTATCTGGTGGGGCGCGGGTTCCAATGCCACCGCGGTCTGGGCGGCAAAATTGGGTATGAACCTGCAAAGCTCCACGCTAAAGGATGACGAGACCGGAGAACCGTTCCATGTCCAGCAGGCCAACCAGATCCGCGCCTACCGGGCGGCCTGGCAAGAGGCCGGCCACGCGCGCGCGCCGCGGGTGTCGGTAAGCCGCAGCATCTTCGCGCTGGTGGACCAGCGCGATCGCGCCTATTTTGGCAACAGCAGCCGGGACGGCGACCAGATCGGCTTTCTCGACGAGAAAACCCGGGCCATCTTCGGGCGCAGCTATGCCGCCGAGCCGGATGTACTGATTAAGGAGCTGGCGCAGGATGAGGCCATCGCCGAGGCCGACACGCTGCTTCTGACCGTGCCCAACCAACTGGGCGTCGACTACAACGCGCACGTTATCGAGGCGATTTTGACCCATGTTGCGCCCGGCCTGGGATGGCGCTGACTATAACGGCATTGTCCGCGGGAGAATGGATAGGCAAGGGGATAGGCACCGCCATGCCGCTGGGCGTCGTCGCCATTTCCCTGGGCCTGGACACCGGCATTCTTACCCGCGTTTCCACCGCCTGCCGGACGCGGCGGGTGAGCATACCTTCAGCACCGAGTTTCTCGATGCCGGCGTAAACGCCTATGCCTTTACGTTTGGCTAGCGGCAAAGATCATCGACCCTGCCGGTTGTCGCTTATTCGCCAATCGGCAGGTATCCCTGCCATTCGGGGGTAAAGTGACTGCCGTCGGGATTTTCCGTCAGGTGAAGAAAGTAGCCGCCAATTTTATCCAGCAGCAGGCAATCGTCCACGTCTTTCAGGTTGTCTTTATGCTGTTGACCGGCGCCGGCAAGCAGGACGCTTAAGGCTTTCTGTTTCGCCTGCGCGGGGTTTTCCGCCACAAAAAGGTCGAATTCATGCAGCTCGGCGAGCGTAGCGGGCGAATAGCCACCGGCGTTGACGAAAAAAAGCCGCTTGCCGCCGCTGTACGGCTGCGCCGATAGATGGATATCATGACCATCCGCCCAGTCGATTTTTGCGTAGCCATCAAGATGGATTTTGTCTTTATCCCCGAACCACGCCGCGCGTAAAAGCGCTTTGGCATCCAGCGGCTGGTCAACGGCGGCAAACTGAATGTCATGTACCTCGATATTGGACCTGCCCGCATTGCCGCCCACATAAAACATATATAAATTCAAGATGTTGTCATCCTTTTGTCCGAAGTGGCATGTCGACCATGATACAAGCCTGCGCGGGTATGGCAATTGTTTCGTTTCACCTCGGTAGCGGCCGTTTTTTTGCTCCGGCTTTTTTGCTTTAGTGCGGCGGGATAATGCTTAACTAAATTTATCATTGCCAGCCAAAGGCCGGGAATGAATATTTCAGCGTGGTTAATATTCCTTCAGATATACTCAATTTACCTTTGCTGCTTATAACAGCATTCAGCCAATTTTGGCCTTGCCGCGCAATGCCAGGTAAAAAATTTCATGATAAGCTGTTGGCCGTCTGTTTATGATTTTCCGAGGTATGTCCCATGCTAGGACTTTCCCAATTGTTGCAAGCGGTAACCTTGGGTCTGGTGTTGCTGTTGCCGCTGGTCAATCCGCTGACATCGGTTGCGCTATTATTAAGTCTTTCCGGCAATATGACCTACAGGGAGGTCAAACATCAGGCGTTCCTGGCCTCGGTATACGTTTTTATCATCATGATCGTCGCCTTCTATGCCGGCCAGCTGGTGATGAATACCTTTGGCATATCCATCCCGGGGCTGCGGATTGCGGGGGGACTGATCGTCGCGTTTATTGGTTTTCGCATGCTTTTCCCCCATCCACGGCATGAGAAATCCTCCATCGTTGATGCCAAGCATCAGGAGATGCTGAACGAGGGTTCGGAAAGTATCGCCTTTGTGCCGCTGGCGATGCCGGGCAGCGCCGGGCCCGGCACCATCGCCATGATCATCAGTTCGGTCTCGACGTTAAAAGATAATTCGCTGGGTTTTGAAAGCTGGGTGCTTATGGTGAGCCCCGCGCTGACTTTCGCCACCATTTCATTTATTCTTTGGGTTTGCCTGAACGGCTCCGGCGTTATTATGCGCCTGATAGGTAAAAGCGGCATCGACGCCATATCCAGATTAATGGGATTTTTGCTGGTGTGCGTCGGCGTGCAGTTTATAATAAACGGTGTATTAGAAATTATCGCAGTTCATTAAGATTTTTTATAGCAAAACATTAAGCCGGCTTAAAATTAAAGCGGCTTAATTTTAATGAAGTTCCGGCGCGGGTAAATGAGCCCCTTTGTTTTCGCCTCATCAGATCTTGGTAATATGCCAGTAACAACTCTATAGTATGGTGGCTACCTCAGAATAGCGGCGCGAAATAGCGTATCAGTAGGTCGTGGACAACAATAATGCCGGGAGGAACTATGCCGGAATGGATACTGACCGCCATTTCCAGTTACGGATACGCGGCCCTGTTTATCGCCGTTCTGGTTGAAGGCCCGATGGCGACGGTCTTTGGCGCGGCATTGGCATCTCAGGGATTGCTGCATATCGGCGGCGTCTTTGCCGTAAGCGTGGCGGGCGACCTGACCGGGGACGTGATTCTGTACGGACTTGGCAGGAGCGGTCGCGTGACGACGTCATTGCTGGGGCGCCGCTTTGGCCTGCGGGACGGCGGGCGGCTGGCGCCGTTCCTGGCGCGGTTTCGCGCCCATCCCGGCCGTATTCTGGTCACGGCGAAGCTCACCCACGCGGCGGGATTCCTGGTGCTGTTAAGCGCCGGCGCGGCAAAGATTCCGTTCTGGCTGTTTCTTGGTTTCAATCTTCTGGCCACCCTGCCCAAGTCCGGCCTGTTTGTGCTGCTGGGATGGATTGCCGGCGCGGCGTGGGCGCGTATCGATTTTTGGCTGTGGCTGTTTTCCTGCGTGTTTCTGGCGGCGCTCGGCATCGCCGTGTTGATTTATCTGCGACGGAACAGCGGAGTTGCGCTGCCAGGGGGGTAATGACATGCGCATTGCGGTATTTACCGACAGCTTTTATCCGGAGCTGGGCGGGATCCAGGATTCGGTATTATCCGGATGCCGGGAGTTGGGCAAGCGCGGCCATCAGGTGATTATTTTTGCCCCGCGCGCCACCGCCCATGACTTTGGCGTGGCCGGCGTACCCGCGCGCGAAATCGACGCCGGGAAAAATGTACGTATCCAGCGCCTGTTTTCGCTGCCGGTGCCCAGTTCGACCGGTCAGTCACGTCTTCTGGTGCCGACCTGGCGGCGCTGGCGCCAACTGCAACGCTTCGCGCCGGATATCATCCATACCCATACCTTTCTCGGCGCGGGCCTGGAGGCGCTGCGCGCCGCGCGCCAACTGGACATTCCGCTGGTGGGGACCAATCACTGGGCCATCGGGGAGTTTGCCGGCTATACCCCGTTTTCGGCCAACTTCTTCCGCAACATCAGCCTGCGGGCGGTAACCCGCTACTATAACCATTGCGCGCTGGTCACCGGCCCTTCTCATTCCGTGATTGATGAAATGTGCGCGTTTGGGCTGCGCAGTCCCCACTGCGTGCTGTCCAACCCGGTCGATAGCGCGCAGTTCCACCCGGTGTCCGCCGAACGGCGCGACGCGCTTAAACGGGCTTACGGTTTCAGTGCCGCAACCATTGTTTACGCCGGCCGGCTGGCGGATGAAAAAAAGATCGATGTGCTGATCCGCGCGCTTAAGCTTATCGCCGCGCAGGTGCCCGATGTGATGCTGGTGCTGGCGGGGCACGGCTCCGCCCGTCATCGCCTGGAGTACCTGGCGCGCGCCCTGGGGGTTGAGGATCGGGTCAGGTTTATCGGCACGCTGGATAAAGCCGCGCTGGCGGATGTTTTCCATGCGGCGGACATTTTCGCCATCGCCAGCACCTCCGAAACGCAAAGCATGGTGCTGATTCAGGCGATGAGCGCGGGGCTGCCGGCGGTGGGCGCCCGCTGGCGCGCGCTGCCGGAATATATCGACGCGCAATCGGGTTTCCTGGCGCAACCGGGCGACCATGAGGATTTTGCCCGCCGGCTCACCCACTTATTGCGCGCCAAGGCGTTACGCCGGCAAATGGGCGAGCATGCCGCCCGCAAGACTACGCATTTTTCCATCACTACCGTGACAAGCCGCTGGGAAGAGATTTATGCCCGGATCGGTCTGGCAGTACCCGAGGGGATGTCGCGTATTTCAGGAGCGTGATTATGAAACTCAGTTTAATAATTCCTGCCTATAACGAAGAGCTGTATCTTGCGACCTGCCTGCACTATGCCATCGCGGAACTGACGGCACACGCCAAGCAAGGCGAGTTTGAGATTATTGTCGTTAACAACGCCAGTACCGACCGGACGGCGGAGGTCGCCGCGCGCTACAGGCAAGTCCGCGTGGTTTACGAACCGATAAAAGGCCTGACCCGCGCCCGGCAGAAGGGGCTTGAGGCGGCGTCCGGCGACATCCTGGCCTTTATCGACGCCGATACGCGCATGCCCGCCGGCTGGCTGATGAAAGTGCTGGATGCCTATGCGCGGCGAGTCGATCTGGTCTGTGTCAGCGGCCCGTACCGTTATTTTGACCTGCCGGGAATTAAAAGCCTGTTGGTGAAATTTTACTGGCTGGCGCTGGCGAAACCCACGTTTTGGTTCACCGGGTATATGGCGGTGGGCGGCAATTTCGCCGCCAGTAAACAGGCCCTGCTGCGCATTGGCGGCTTCGATACCTCCATTGCGTTCTATGGCGAGGACACCAATATCGCCCGCCGGCTTGCCGACGAGGGCCGGGTGTATTTTGACCTGGGCATGATAATGGAAACCTCGGCGCGCCGCCTGAAAGAGGAAGGTTTTATCACCACGGCGATACGCTATGTGGTCAACTTTATGTCCGAGGCCATCCGCAATAAACCCGCCACCTCCGAATATCGGGATATTCGCTAGGTTAACCCGGCTTATCGCGTCCAGGCGCCGCCCGCCGCGACCGGTGTCCCCCCCTGGGCGCGGCGCAGGAAAACACGGGTGCGCTCATGGCGCGGCTGCCTGAAAATACGCTGCGGATCGCCGTATTCAACTATGCGCCCCGCTTCGGTAAAGTACAGCACATCGCTTATCTCCTCGGCGAAGCGCATCTCATGCGTCACCAACACGCAGGTAATGCCGTCGCGCACCAGGTCGCGAATGACATTTAAAACCTCTCCCACCATTTCCGGGTCCAGGGCGGAGGTGACTTCGTCAAACAGAATCAGCTCGGGCCGCATGGCCAGGGCGCGGGCGATAGCGACGCGCTGTTGCTGTCCTCCGGACAGTTCGCCGGGATAGGCTCCTCCCTTATGCTCCATATGGACCTTGCGCAGCAATTCACCGGCGCGCGCCGTGGCCTCCTGGCGCGACAGGCCCAGTACTTTTATCGGCGAAATCACCAGGTTCTCCAGCACGCTTAAATGTGGGAACAGATTGTATTGCTGGAAGACAAATCCCACGCGCTTACGCAGTTCGACAAACTCTTTCTCCGTCTTCAGGGCGTGGACCGGGATGCCGCAGACCTGTATTTCGCCTTGCTGCGGCCGCAGCAGCCCGGTAATGCTGCGTAAAATGGTCGATTTGCCGGAACCGGAAGGACCGATAATGGCCACGGACTGTCCTTGCCGAACGGAAACGTCGATGCCCTTGAGCACCTCATTGTCATTAAATGAAAGATGCACGTTGCTCAGCTGTATCAACGGCCGATCGGACGGGGCACGGGCTGCGGGACAAATCATATCAGAGTCGGTCATGCTGTTTTTCCAGTAGCCGCGTCATACGGGCGATCGGGTAGCAATAGATAAAAAAGAAGAATAACAACGCGAAATACACCAGCACGGTGAAGTCGGTGCGCGCCACCGTATTGCTGGCGATAGTGGCCATGTCGACGATGTCATGCACACCCACCAGCGAGGCCAGCGACGTGCTCATGGTAATACCGGCGTACAGGTTCATCCACGGGGGCAGCATGCGCCGCACGCACTGCGGCAATATCACGTAACGCAAGATCTGGCGGCGGCGGAACGCCAGCGACTGCGCCGCCTCCCATTGCGCGCTGGGAATGGACTGTATGGCGCCGCGAAATATTTCAGCGATAATGGCGCTGGCGGACAGCCCAAGCCCGATAACGACCTTGAGCCAGTCCGGGAAGGGCAGGTAAAAATGGAACAGGGCAAATTCAAACGGAAAAACATAGGTGGTGAAATAGATAAGCACCAGCACCGGCGCATTGCGGAACACCTGTACATAGCCGCGCACCAGAAGACGCAGCAGCCGGGACGGCGACAGCGATAACGCGCCGAAGACCAGGCCGACAAGCGTGCCCAGCAGCATGGCCGCCACGCTGATTTCAATATTGGTCAGCAGACCGCTGAGCATTGCCGGCAGCCAGTGCCATAACAGGCCGACCGGCAGCGGCGCGCTACCGGTGGCCAGCCACATCATATTGACGGCCGCCACCAGCAGGAAGATAACAAACCAGGGGTCGGAATACAGGGCCGAGGCTATATTCCGCCCGCGCGTGTTAGCGGTGAACAGCCTGACGGAAATATCATTGGCCATAACCGGGCATCCTCAAATGATTTTCCAGCCAGCGTCCCGCGACGCTGACCAGCCAGGTGAGCAGGCCGAAATAGAGCAGGATCAGCAGCAACAGTTCCAGCACGTTGTCGCGCTGGGACCAAATCATAATGGACTCGTACGTGATGTCCCCAACCGCAATCGCCGAGGCAATGGCGGTCATTTTCACCAAATCCACCAGATTATTCACCAGCGACGGCAGCGCGAAACGCACGGCCAGCGGCAACTGTACGCACCAAAAGGTTTGCCGGCCGGTAAACGCCAGGGAGCGCGAGGCTTCCAGCATTACCGGCGGCACGGCGCCAATGCCCGCGCGCAGGGCCTCCGCATGGAACACCGCCTTGTGCAGGGCAACAACCAGCACCACCCACATCAATGGCGTTATGGGGCTGGTCCCGCCGGTGATTTTTTGACTGATCAGCATATTAAGGACCAGAAACGCGCAGTAGAGCTGTATCAACGCCGGGGTATTACGCATTAATTCCACCAACGCGCCGAGCGGGGCGACTATCCAGCGGGACTTGCGGGTCAGGGCCGCGGTGATGAGCACGCCGATCAGCAGGCTAAGCGGAATGGTCAACAGGCAGAGTTTGAGCGATACCCAAAGGCCGGCGGCAAACGCCTGCCGGTCGACGGGGTCCAGCATAAAAGAATAGTTCAGGCCCAATGGCCTGAGGGAGGCCACCAGCCAGGCCAGTACCGCCATCATGCGCCACCCCTTCCAGCGCCGCGCCACGCTGTTGAATCCCGGCTCACGCGCCCTGATACTTCTGATGTAATTGCTGCAACAGCGGTTGGGGCGGTGCAATGCCCAGCCGTTTTTCCGTGGCGATAAGCCACCCGGTCCGGTGCCAGGATTGAATCACGCGATCGACGGCGGCGGTGGTGTCCGTCTCGCCTTTACGCGCCCACACCACCGAATCGGCGGGCAGGATTTCATCGGCGATCGGCGCGTGGTAGTCCGCCCATTCCCCGCCTTTACGCGCCAGGGGCTGTAGCAGCGTCGAGTCGTGAACGGCCGCCACGCACTGCCCGCCCTTCAACGCCAGCAGCGAATCAGCGGAACTCTTGAAGCCCTTGGTAATGGCGCCGTACTCCGTGGCCAGCGGCTTGGCGAAGCTGCTGCCCTGGGACACGCACACGGGTTTACCGCGCAGATCCTCCCATTTGGCGATGCCGCTGTTTTTCAGCGTCAGGGCGGTGCCGCCTACCCGATAAAACGGCGTGGGAGCATAACCCATGCTTTGCGCCCGCTCCGGGTTAAGGTCCATGGAGGCGATAAGCAGATCGACCTTGCCGGCCAGCAAGAACTGTGTGCGCGTGGCGGTTTGCACCGGCACCAATTCGGCTTCCACCCCCAAATCCTGCGCCAGTTTGCGCGCCAGCTCGGGATTCCAGCCAATTAGCCGCTGGGTTTGCGGATCCACCGAGCCAAAATCGCCGCCGTTGACCAGTACGCCGATCGCCACTTTGCCGCGCGATGTGATTTTATCAAGCGTGGAGTCGGCTTTGGCGGTAACCGGCAATAAAGCCACCAGCGCCATAGCCGCCGCCAATTTTAGCCACCTGTTGGCCGGGTGGGTTATTTCCTCGGTCATAATTTTGCATCTTCCTTATTTAAAGTCACGCCGTCCAGCAGACGCTTATAATACGAATGCCCGGTATTGAGCGCGCCGATCGGGTTATGGGCCAGGACCCGGTCCTTCACAATCAGGTAGGTGACCGGCGCTTCGGAGTTCTTGATAAATAATGAGTCATGTCCGACACACAGGCCGCTGATGACATTCAGGTCCGTTTTTTCCTGATTGCATAACTTAGCCTGCATAACCGGGTTGCACATGGCCTCATAATTGCCTGGTTTGATTTTATCCCGCTCAGCGATGCCCACGTCGCACTTGTCTTGCGCCCCCACTTTGCACAATACGCCGAACACGTCCAGGCCATTGGCGCGTAATATACTGGCAAAAATGCGGTTTTCCCTGATAAGCCCGGCGCAGGATGCCAGTCCGATTTTTTGCGCGCCGATTTTTTTGGCAAATACGATAATTTCCTCCACCCGGGTTAATTGGCCGTAATACTGGCCTTCAACCTGGGCGGACGCTTGCATAATCTTGGCGACCAGCGGATCGTCGTGATACAACGCCAGGCTTTCTTGCAAAATGGCTTCGTTTTCCGCTGAGGTGGTCAAACATTTTCTGGGAAATTCTTTATCCCGGGTCTGGCAGTTAAGAAAATTACATTCGGTACAGGTAAATTTATTGGCCATGACGGTTTTCCGCCTCCCCCTAAAAACACCTTATTAAATATAAGGTATTCGCCGGTAAAACCAACCAACCATTCCGTATATCGATATGATAATAGTGAGAATCGATCGACAAAACAGTTTGTATCCGTTTTCAACTAAAAATTAACATTGCGCTAATTTTATTAACCATAAATTAGCTATGGAGAAAATGACATTTCAATATTTAAAATTGTTCTTTGACTCTTTTTAGTCTCCATGAAAAGGTGATGTTCCAATAATGACCCTTGACCGTGTTAACGGGAATATCAGCTAAGGAGAACATGTGGCACAGATAAGCATTGGCGAGAAAGCGCATAATTTCCAATATGCCTCTCCCTGGGAGGGTAAAAAGGATTTTTTTACCCAGACCGTGAATCATCGGTCTCTGCTGTTATTTCTGCGTTATTTGGGCTGCACCACCTGCCAGCTGGAAATACATAATCTTATTCAGGATGACCAGAAATTCAAGCAGGCAGGCGTTGACGTGTATGTGGTTTTGCAAAGCAGCGCCGCGACTATTACCGGCGAGGTAAAACAGGGAGATATCCCCTTTGAGCTGGTGCTGGATCCGGACCAGGTATTATACCAAACCTACGGTATCGGCTCGCGCGATCCCGACAAAGCCAGGACCCCGGAGCATCAGGCCAAGGTACAGGCCGCCAAGGCGTTGGGATTGACCCATGGTAAATATGAAGGCAATGAGCTACAGCTGCCGGCAACCTTTATTATCGGGCCGGATCATATCGTCGAATATGCCTATTACGGTAAAGAAGGATCCGATGTCCCCGCGCATGATGTGCTGTTGAAAAAAATTGGGGATGTATCAGTGTAAAGGTCGGCACTGGAGGTTTATTTTATGGGGCACAATAAGCGTTATGATGCAGGTAAATAATATCACCAAGCATTTTGGCAAACAAAAAGTTATCGACAATATCAGCTTCTCGTTAAAAAAAGGGGAGGTGGTGGTGATACTTGGCCCCAGCGGATCGGGAAAAACGACGCTGCTGCGCTGCCTGAATTTTTTAGAGCACGCGGACACAGGAAATATGCGCATCGGCGATGCCGAGGTCACTATCGGCGCATCAGGCAAAAAAGACATCCTGCGGTTCCGCCGTAAAATCGCCATGGTCTTTCAGTCCTATAACTTATTTAATAATAAAACCGCCTTGCAAAATGTCATTGAAGGCCCGCTTATTGTGCAAAAACGCGCCCGGGAAGAATGCATCGCACAGGGGAAAAATCTGCTCGACAGCGTGGGTCTATCAACCAAATACCACAGTTTTCCGTCCCAGCTTTCCGGCGGCCAGCAGCAGCGGGTCGGTATCGCCAGGGCAATGGCGTTAAATCCCGATGTTATTTTATTTGATGAACCGACCAGCGCGCTGGACCCTGAACTGGTCGGCGAAGTGTTATTCGTTATGGCCAGGCTGGCGAAACAGGGCGTCACCATGATTGTGGTCACCCATGAAATGCAATTCGCCCGGGAGATAGCCACCCGCATCCTGGTCATGGATCACGGCCACATTATAGAAGAGGGGCCACCGGCGGACATTTTTAATGCGCCGAAAGAGGAGCGCACCAAAAAACTGCTCAAGCGCACCGCCCCGTTGCTTACCTATGAGATCTGACGCCGGCGTTGCCGCCGGCCATAATTTAATGACAGCCAGGGTTGAATAAATGAAGAATCCAATAAAAAAAATGGCGCCTGCCGCGCTATGCGCCATGGTGCTTTCCGCGGTGCTGGCCAATATAGCCGCCGCCGCTCCCCGGGAAGTTATCGTCGGCGCCCGTAATGGTTTCCAGGGCGTGGCCTATGTCGATGAAAACGGCAACTACACCGGCCTGGAGGCGGAAGTGTTGAAGCAGGTTTTCAAGGCGTTGCCGCAGTATAAATTCGACATCCGCTATCTGGAGCAACGCTCGCTGTTCCCCAGTCTGCTGACCAATAAGGTCGATATGGTGCAGGGCAATCTGCGGCGCAATGAAGTGCGCGAAAAAAACGCCATCCGCACCCGGGTTGCCCATAACTGGACGCCTTACGTCATTACCGTGCCCGACGCCAATACCCAGATTCATTCTTTGGCGGATTTAGAAGGCAAACGCATCGCCCAGAATAAAAACTCCGGTCAGGCGGGCATTATGGAACAGTATATCAAATCCCATAATGCCAATATCGAGATTGTCTATAGCCCGGAGATGCTGACGTTGCTTGCCGACGGACAGGTTGACGCCGTTATTTCGCCGGTATTCAATGTGCCGCAGTTTAATGCGGCACATAAAAATTATAAATTAAAATACGTCGGCGAACCGGTGGGCGGGGAGGCGGGTACGCCGGATAATGACCCCAACGCCTATTTTTGGTTCAGGCCAGATGATAAGCAATTACGCGATGATGTCAGCGCGGTCATTGCGAAACTGCGGGCGGACGGTACGCTGAGCCGGCTGTCACGGCAGTTTTTGAGCGAGGATTATCCGGCCAGGATTGACCAGAAGGCGGAAGAAAACCTGACGCAATAATCGGCTGAAATTTAGCATGTCCGCTATGGATTTTATATTGCAACGGCCACATCGGTCTCTCACAAGCGGCTAAAAGAGTCATTATTATGGGACAGTTATTTGAACTTCATTATGTGTTTGCCGCTTTTCCTCGGCTGCTCCCTTTTATCCCCGAAACGCTCTTTTTGCTGTTCATCTGTATTGTGGCCAGTTTGCTGCTGGGCACCCTATTCGCCTTACTGCAGCTTTTTCCGTTACCGCTGCTGTCCAGGCTGGTGGCGGTAATAGTGTCCTTTGTGCTTGGCATGCCATTGCTCACCTTGCTGTTTCTGTTTTATTTTGGTTTGCCGGAAATATTTTTGCCGCTCGGTATCGATTTCACCCGCACCAATGGCATTTATTTTGTGGTCCTGGCGTTTGGTTTGCATTACGCGGTCATGGTGTCAGAGTCTATTCGCGGCGCGGTAAATAGCGTGGGCAAAGGCCAGTTTGAAGCGGCTTTTTCCATTGGCCTGACCGCCATAGCGGCGTTATGGCGCATCATTATGCCCCAGGCCATGCGGGTGCTGTTGCCTAATTTGGCGAACATTTATTTGCGCGCCATCAAAAGTACTTCAATTGCTTTTTCCGTGGGCGTGGTGGATTTGATGAGCCAGGCGCAGGTTATCGGCCAATCCACCGGACACAATTTCGAAAGCTATTTGGCGGTAACGGTTATCTATTACCTGTTTTATCTTATCCTCAGCGCATTTTTTAAATTGATGGAAAAGTGGTCGTTAGGGCTGAGTTAACCACGGCGCTATTGATTATTTGCAAAATGCTTTCTGGATAACCTGGGGTGGTGTGATGCGTTTTGATCTGGATTTTATGCTATTGGTGATTAAAGAAGTTATCTACAAGCTGCCGGTCAATATCATGCTGGCGACCAACGCTTTTGCGCTGGGATTGTTTCTGGCGGTGGTGATTACGGTTATCAGGTTTTATCGATTGCGTTTTGTCATCAAAATAATCGATTTTTATATATCGCTGGCGCGGGGTATCCCGCTATATCTGCAAATCGTATTGTTTTTTTTCGGCCTGCCGATCGTGTTGAAAACCCTGGCCGACGCGCTGGGCATGGAGTTCAGCATCCGGCATTTTTCACCGGCGGCGTCGGTCGTGGCCGCGCTGACCTTTAACGTCACCGCTTCGCTGTCGGAATCGCTGCGTGGCGGGGTTGCCGGCATCAGGCGCGGGGAAATCGAGGCCGGCCATTCCATCGGCATGACCCTATGGCAAATTTTGCACCGGGTGGTGGTTCCCCAGTCCGCCGTGCTCTGCCTGCCCAATTTCTGCGTGTTGTTTATCGGCCTGGTCCACAGCACCACCCTGGCGTTTGGGGCGACGATTATTGAAATGAACGGCCAGGCGAGCCTGTTGGCCGATGACAATGGCCGCTATTTTGAGGCTTTTCTCGCGGCCGGGATATTTTTTTGGGCCATTACCCTGGTTATCCAGAAGATATTTAAATTATTGGAAAATCATTTTATTGCCAAGACAAAACTGAATCATGCCGACGCGCAGTAAATATCCGTAAGGCTCATAGCGAACGCTTTCGCGGGAAAGTTTTTAACAATATTCGATACCATAAACCCCCGCCTGTTATCCGGCGGATGAATAGTATTATGCCATTAGAGGTCCCAATGATGAAAATTACACAAGTTGAAGTATTGCATATCCATGAAATTGCCACCGATGGCCACAAGGGGCAGCGTCCCGTGCTGGTACGCATCGATACCGACGCGGGTATTTACGGGTTAGGGGAGGTGGGCCTGGCATACGGTTCCGCCGGCAGGGCGGCTTTTGGTATTATCCAGGATTTAGCCCGGCATATTATCGGAAAAGACCCGTTTAATATCGAAGGCATTTGGGAAACATTATTTAAAGAAACTTTCTGGGGGCAGGGCGGGGGCGCGGTTATTTTTGGCGGCATCAGCGGTATTGATATCGCCCTCTGGGATATCAAGGGCAAAGCTCTGGGTGTGCCGGTATATCAATTGTTGGGCGGCAAAACCCGCGATAAAATCAGGAGTTATGCCTCGCAAATACAGTTGGGATGGTCCTCAAAGCGTGTGCCGGCGGCGCACCCGGAAGAATATGCCGCCAACGCCAGAACCGCGCTGAACGCCGGGTTTGATGCGGTAAAAGTGGACGTTATCATGTTCGATAAGCTTGGTAAAAGCGTCGGCAGGCTCGAAGGCCCGCTGCCCCAGGCCACCCTGCGCCTGGCGCGGGACAGGGTAAAGGCGATCCGGGAAGAGGTCGGCCCCGACGTGGATATCATTATTGAAAATCACGCCCGCACCGATATCACCAGCAGCATTCAGCTGGCGAAGGCCATCGAGGAATTTGCCATATTTTATTATGAGGAAATCAATACGCCGCTAAATCCTAAACTGCATAAACTGGCCAAAGAAAAAATCAATATACCCATCGCCTCAGGGGAGCGCATTTATTCCCGTTGGGGATTCCTGCCTTTTCTTACCGACCGCTCGCTGGATGTGGTCCAACCTGATTTGGGCACCAGCGGCGGATTGAGCGAAGTTAAGAAAATCAGCGAACTGGCGCATATTTACGAAAGCACGGTGCAAGTCCATATCGCGGGTTCGGGGGTTATCGCCGCCGCGGCGCTGCATTTGGAAGCGGCAATCCCCAATTTTATCATTCATGAACATCATCAGAAAACCTTGATTCCCGGTTACATCGAATTATGCGAGCACAATTATCAACCGGTTAGCGGGCATTTCGCCGTGCCTGAACTGCCCGGTATCGGCCAGGAATTAACCAAAACCGCGTATCAAAAAGCGGACCGGATCACGATAAAATAAGCGCCACGCCGGGTGCAACGTCAGCGATCCCGGGCGCTGGGACCGTTATTCCCCCGCGCCCGCCGCGCTATCAAACGCGCGATCGATATCCCGCGTTAAATCCTGCGGATTTTCCAACCCGATATGCAGGCGTATCAGCGCCGTGTCGCCTTGCCAATCGCCATGCTTGCTTAGCAGCGCCGGATCGGCGATGGTCGCCAGGCTTTCGTAGCCGCCCCAGGAGGCGCCGATGGCAAACAGCGACAGCGCGTCCACGAACGCCGCGGCAAACCCCGGCGCCTTTCGGCGCACGGTAAAAGACACCAGCCCGCTGGCGCCGGTAAAATCACGTTGCCATAACGCATGGCCCGGATCCGACGGCAGCGCCGGATAAAACACCCGCGCGACCTCGGCATGACCCGCCAGATGCCGGGCCACCTCGGTGGCATTGATCTGGTGGCGCGGCATGCGTACCGCCAGGGTGCGGATACCGCGCAGCGTGAGATACGCATCGTCCGCGCCCACGGTCAATCCCAGCGCATCGTAGGCGGCGCCAATCCGCGCCGCCAGTTCGGGACCGTCGACCACCACGACCCCCTGCATGACGTCCGAATGTCCCGCCAGATATTTGGTGGCCGCCTGGAGCGAAATATTAGCGCCCAGCGCCAGTGGTTTGAAAAAATAGCCGCCGCTCCAGGTATTATCCGCGGCCACCAGGATCCCGCGCCGGCGGGCCAGCGCGACTATCGCCGGGAAATCCAGCACCTCATACAATAACGAGCCGGGGGATTCCAGGTAAATTAGCCGCGTGTTCGGCCGGACAAGCGCCGCCAGATCGTCCCCGGACGGTGAAAAATACTGCAACTGTATGCCATAACGCGACAGCAGCGCCCGGTCGATACGATGTATCGGCGAATAAACGCTGTCCGCCACCAGGATATGGTCGCCCGGTGACGCCAGCGCGATAAACACCAGGGAAATCGCCGACAGGCCGGAAGGCGTGAGGAATGCGCGATGGCCTCCCTCAAGGGTCGAGACCGCCGACTCCAGCGCCTGATGGGTATCCATGCCGTGGCGGCCATAGCTGGCGACGCGTTCACCCGCGCTGTGTCGTTGATGATAGTCGGCCATGGTGGCGACCGAGGCGAAACGCACGGTGCTGGCGCGCACCACCGGGATATTGACCGGCCCGGCGCCGGCGGGGTCGGGTGCGGGCGCGCCGCTATGGATCAACAGGGTTTCCGCCCGCAGGGGGGGCTGCGGGGGCTGCGGTTTTCCGCTCATGCCTTGCTCCTGTCGGGCGTCATCTGGGTGGCGTTGTAAGGGGTGACGGCGCCGGTGACCGGATCGAACGCCACCCGTCGCACCAGCGTTTCCAACGGACGCCCGTATAAATGCAAATGCCGGGTCGTGCGCTTGCCGGTGACATGGATGCTATGGATATCCTCCGGCAGGAAGGCGATGGGCGTGCCCGGCTCAACCACCACTTCCCGCAGCAGGCGCAATTCGGCGTGATCCGGCCTGCCATGATCGTCATGGCGCTCATAGATGCGGTTCAGTTCCTGTCCTTCGACGGCGGCAATGGCGGCCCAGGTGGTATGGTTATGCGGCACCGAGTTTTTATCCGCCAGCAGCACGTTCAGATAGAGCGCGATGTCGTCATCGCCGTCGTGCGCGTTAAGACGGTAGCGCGCGGAGGCTTCGCCGTCGGCCGTCGGCGGCGGAAAATCGCGCGCGCTGAATAAGCTTTCATCCGCGGCCAGTCGCGCCAGACGCTGGGTCACCTGCTCCAGCAACGGACGGGATAATGGCTGTCCGTCCAAAATGGCGCGGATCTCCCGCAGCGTATCTTCTACCGCTTGCCGACGGCGTGAGGCCGATATATCCAGGGTAGTCATGACTCTTCTCCCATAAGTGAGTAAACGATGTGGTGCTTAAGCGACGGTAGAAACCCTCTTTATTCCCGGAACGCCTCCCGCCGGGTGCGGCGTATCGCCGGCAGCGCCACCAGCAGGACCAGTCCGGCCGCCGCAGCCAGCAGGGACGCCGACAGCGGGCGGGTGACGAACGTGCTTAAGTCGCCGTGGGACAACAGCAGGGCGCGCCGGAAATATTCCTCCAGCAGCGGCCCAAGGACGAACCCCATCAACAGCGGCGCGGGTTCGCAGTCCAGTTTCAACAAAACGTATCCCAGCAGGCCGAAACCGACCGCCTGCAGTACGTCGAACACCGCGTTTTGCACCGAATACACGCCGATGCAGCAAAACACCAGGATCGCCGGATACAGAAAGCGGTAGGGGATGCGCAGCAGGCCGGCCCACAGGCCCACCAGCGGCAGGTTCAGGATCACCAGCATCAGATTGCCAATCCACATCGAGGCCAGCAGTCCCCAGAACAGGGCGGGATTATTGGTCATGACCTGCGGCCCCGGCTGGATATCATGGATCATCATCGCGCCCACCATCAGCGCCATCACGGCGTTGGAAGGAATGCCGAGCGTCAGCAGGGGAATAAACGAGGTCTGCGCCGCCGCGTTGTTGGCGGCTTCAGGCCCGGCCACGCCCTCAATGGCGCCGTGGCCGAACTCGGCGCTGAATTTGCTGATTTTTTTCTCCAGCGCATAGGCCGAGAACGAGGCAAGCGTCGCGCCGCCGCCGGGTAATATCCCCAGGATCGAGCCAAGCAGCGTGCCGCGATAAATAGCCGGCCGCATGCGTTTAAAGTCGGTTTTATCCGGCCAAAGCGTGGAGATTCTGCTGACGTCGACCCCGTTGCCGTCGTTGTCCTCCAGATTGCGGATGATTTGCGCAAAACCGAAGATGCCCATCGCCAGCGCGACAAAGCTCAGCCCGTCGGACAGTTCGGCAATGCCCAGGGTAAAGCGCTGGGCGCCGGAATTGATATCGGTGCCCACCAGGCCCAGCAGCAGTCCCAGGACAATCATGGACAGCGCTTTCAGCAGTGAGCCCGACGACAGCACCACCGCGCCGATAAGCCCGAGAAACATCAGCGAGAAATACTCGGCCGGGCCGAAGCGAAAGGCGACTTCGGTCAAGGGTATGGCAAAGGCCGCCAGAACCAGCGTGGCGACGCTGCCGGCAAAAAACGACCCGATGGCGGAGGTGGCCAGCGCCACGCCGGCCCGTCCCTGCCGCGCCATTTGATGCCCGTCGAGGGTGGTGACAACCGACGCGGACTCGCCGGGGATATTCAACAGGATGGCGGTGGTGGATCCGCCGTATTGCGCGCCATAATAAATACCGGCCAGCATAATCAGCGCCGCCTCCGGCGGCAGGGCGTAGGTCGCCGGCAATAGCATGGCGATAGCCGCCACCGGCCCCAGGCCGGGCAACACGCCGATCAGGGTGCCGAGCGTACAGCCGATAAAGCAGTACAGCAGGTTTTCCCAGGACAGCGCGGTACTGAAACCCAGCATCAGATGCGTTAATAACGCCATAACCAAACCCTAGTGGCTAATAAACGCGGGCCAGACCGGGATTAATTGATCCAGTCCCCAGATAAACAACGTCACATTCAGCATGACCAGTACGGCCGTATTGGCAAGCGCGCCCCTGAGGGTGAACTGGCTGCTGGCCCTACTGGCAATCAGCACCAGCAGTGATACCGAAATCACCAGCCCCGCCGGCTCGAGCAATAGCGCGAATACCGTGGCGGCGCCCAGTACCCACAGCACTTTCCCCGCCCGCCACGGCGGCGCGGGGGCCGCCATGCGGCGGGCGGATAAAGAGAAAAGGATGACCAGCAGACCGAATGCCGCCAATAAGATCCCAAGGCAAAGCGGGAAAAACCCCGCGCCCATCCGGGAGGCGGTGCCCATCGGGTATTGCCCCGCCAGGACGCTGAAACCGCCGCCCGTCAGGAAAAAAAAACAGCCGGACCAGAAATTCCGCCGATGGCGTATGGCCGGCAGGCCGCCGCGGCGCACCGCGTCGATTGTAAGGGAAGTGATATTCACTATGGTTCCGCCTGTAAGAGCCGCCGCCCGCGGCAGCCGCTATCATTGAATACTGATGCCCGCGTCGTGGACGATTTTGCCGTAACGCGTCGCGTCAGCGGCCAGTGTCTCGGCCAACTCTTGCGGCGTGCCGGCCTTTACGCCGTAACCCAGGTTCTCCAGTTCGCGCTTCACCCCGGGTGAACGCAGCACCTCGGCGAAGTCGCGGTTCAGCCGGTCGACGACGGCGGGGGGCGTGCCGGCCGGCGCCAGGTACCCCTGCCAGCTTTCAACGCTATAACCCGGCTGGCCCGATTCGGCCATGGTCGGCACCTCGGGCAACGCCGGCGACCGGTATGTCGTGGTCACCGCCAGCGCTTTTAACCGCCCGCTTTTAACATATTCGGTTACCGCCGCCAGGGTAATCAGCGTGGCGTTGGTATGGCCGGCGATAACATCCACCGCCGCCGGTCCGCCGCCGGGATAGGGGATATAGGTCACCTTGCCGCCGGTGCGCTGATTGAGAATTTCATGGGCAATCTGGGCAATGCCGCCGTTGGTGGGCAGCCCCAGGCTGATGGCGCCGGGTTTTTCCCGGGTTTCGGCCACATACTGCGCAAACGTAGCGATGCCGAGATTGGGATTGACCACCAGGATTTGCGGATTGACCACCGCTTTGATGACAGGCGTAAAGGCGGCGGAATCATAGGGCAATTTCTTGAACAACAGCGCGTTAAGCGTCAGCGCTTCGCCGGTTTGCAGCAGGGTATAACCGTCGGCGGGCGCCTTCGCCACCTTGGCGCTGCCGATGGTGCCGCTGGCGCCGGGGACGTTTTCCACAATGACCGCTTGGCCCCATTTCTCACTGAGCTTTTCCGCCAGCACGCGCGTAAGTTTATCGGCGCTGCCGCCGGCGGCCACCGGTACAATGATTTTGACCGGCTTTTGCGGAAATCCGGCGCGGTCCTCGGCGTTGGCCACCCCAAGCGTTGCAATCAGCAGACCCAAAGCCAGGGTTTTGTACGGTAACATGGGACGTATCTCCGGTAATAAAAGCCTGTTTGAATTATCTTACCGGCGAAAGGGACGTTAATTAACTGATTAAACCGGCTATGGTTAGCAACTATTGGTCTAGACGCGGGAAACGCCGACCCACCCGCGCCAACCGGCGCTTCCCAAACGCCGGAGGCCATAGTAAGCTTATTTCTCACATAATATTAACATGAGCTGAAAGGTAATAATGTCCATACTGCAAGGCACTGAACGTATTTTAACCACCCATGTCGGCAGTCTCCCGCGCCCGGTAAAATTGCTGGATCTGATGAAGTCGAATATCGACGGCGCGGATAATCAGGTGGAGCTGGAAAGCTGTATCAAAGACGCGGTGATCGAGTCGGTTCAGCAGCAGGTCGATGACGGTATCGATATTGTCACCGACGGAGAACAATCCAAGGTCGGCTTTTTTGCCTATGTCCGTGACCGCCTGAGCGGTTTTTCTCCTCGTCCGGGGCAGCGCTATACCGCTTTCGACGCGGAGGTCGAGGCGTTCCCCGACTATTACAAACACTACTTCGGCGAGGCGATGCTCGGCGGCAACCTGGTGCCTTTCGTGCCGGTGGCCTGCACCGGCACGATTGCCTATCACGGCACCGCGCAATTACAGCGCGATCTGGCCAATCTGACGCAGGCGCTGGATAAAGCCGACGCCCACGCGGCGTTTATCCCGTCGGTGGCGCCGACCGGCGTGGGCAGCAACGAGTTTTACCCCAGCGAAGGCGAGTACCTGGCCGCGGTCGCCGAGGCGCTGCGCGTTGAGTACAAAGCGGTGATTGACGCCGGGTTCAGCCTGCAAATCGACGATCCCTTCCTGCCCGATTTGTTTGCCGATCGCGCCCTGGACAATAGTGCTATCCACCGCAAGGCGGGTGAATATGTCGAGATCCTCAATCATGCGCTGCGGGGGCTGCCGCAGGAAAAAATCCGTTATCACACCTGCTACAGTATCAACGAAGGCCCGCGCATTCACGATGTGCCTTTCGTCGAGTTTGTGCGCTATATGCTCAATATCAACGCGGCGGATTATTCCTTCGAGGCGGGCAATGTCCGCCATGAGCATGAATACCACCTCTGGGAAGAGATAAAGCTGCCGGCGGGTAAGCGATTGATACCGGGCGTGATCTGCCATGCCAGCAACACCGTGGAGCATCCGGAGCTGATTGCCGAACGCCTGGTCCGCTTTGCCGAGCGCGTGGGACGGGAAAACGTCATCGCCGGGGCCGACTGCGGCTTTTCATCGCAGGCGACCTATAGGACGGAAGTGCATCCCACCGTGGTGCGCGAAAAATTCCGCGCCATGCGCGCGGGCGCCGACCTCGCCAGCCAACGGCTGTGGAAAAAATAAGCAGGCGCCGTCTCAAGGCCGGATAGGGTACGGTGGGCACCATGGCACACCGACCCGGCCCTGAGGCCGCCAAGGTGATGTGGTCTAGCAATAATGCGTCCTATTGCGGCGGCGGCATCAATGCCGCCGCCCGGCGATGACCCTTTACGCCGCCACCGCACGCGTAGGCTACCCCGGCGTTCCTGCATGTCTTTGCCCCCTTTACCATTTCACCTGATCGCGCTGCCAGGCCAGCGTGCGATCGCGAACATAAAACAGCAATGTGATCAGCGAGGAAAACAGCAGCGCCATCACAATCAGCGCGGCGTACATATTGGCGTAGGCGGCCCAGCCCTGCGCCCATTGCAGATACCAGCCCAGCCCTGATTTCACCCCCATCATCTCCGCCGCCACCAGCACCGAAAACGAGGCGCCCAGCCCCATGAACAGGCCGACGAAAACGTGCGGCAGCGACGCCGGCACCGCCACCCGCAGAATCAAAAACAGCGTATTGGCGCCAAGCGTGCGCGCGACGTCATAGTAGCGGGTGTCGACGCTGGCCACCCCGGACCAGGTCAGCACCGTCACCGGGAACCAGGTGGCGAGCGCGATAAGGAAAATCGCGGCGGAAAAGCTCGACGGAAAAAAGTACAGCGACAGCGGCAGCAGCGCGGTCGACGGCACCGGGCCGAGGAAGCGCAGGATCGGATGGACCCAGTACCCCAGCCCGCGCGACCAGCCGATGGCGACGCCGGTCACGAAACCGCTCAGGCTGCCGAAGAAAAAACCCAGCGCCAGCAAGCGCATCGAGTGCACAACGCTATCGCCCAGCCGCTGCCAATCGGTGGCATAGGCCTCGACAAGCCCGCGCGGCGGGGCAAAAAACGGCACCGGCAGCAGGCCCAGTTTGGCGGTAGTGACTTCCCAGACCGCGATATACGCCGCCAGCGCAATCAGCCAACGGCCGGCCCATAGCAGCGGCTGCAGCAGCCAGGGCAACGAGCACAGGCGCCCGGCCGCCGCCGCCAGCGTCAGCAGCGCCGCCAGGGCGATAAACAGCTGATGGGTTTCAGTGACGAATCGCGGCGGCGCGAAGCCCTGGGGCTTGTCGGGCCACCACGCCATCAGCGCCGCCAGCGCCCACCAGGCGATTACCGCGACGATAAGCGGCGGCGACAACCGCAGGCGCGTGGTTTTATCTGCGTACAGATGCACAGCTTCACTGGACATGCTTTCTCCTGATAACTCGCCGCAGCAGGCTCACGCGGCGGCGTGGTGTTCGTGATGAGCCGCGTCCGCGGGGATCAAATCGGGTACATAATGTTCGGCAAATCGCTGTGCGTCGGTATCGGGCCGGATGACGTTGATGGTCTTCAGCTCATTGACATAGAAGGCCACTTCCTGGCGCAGCCGCGCGCCGGTGGAATGATGTTGATGGGTATGTTCCCGCAGCATGGCGGCAATATCCCCCGGCGCCACCGTTCCCGGCACGAAGGGGGCGAAAATTTTGGCGGTCTCGTCCGGATGTTCGGCGGTCCACTGCTGGGCATCGACTATCGCCTGGGTAACGGCGCGGGCAATCGCCGGGTTTTCCCGGACCAGCGAGCCGCGCAGCCCCAGCACGCAGCAGGTGAGATTGGCGTATTCGCCGCTGAGATTGTTATCCACCTCCAGCAGGTCGTAGCGTTTTTTCAGCAGCCAGCCCTGCGGATCGTCACTGGCGATGGCCTGCACCTCGCCCTTGCGCAACGCCTCGCCGAACAGATCGGCCGGGTACTGTACCCAATTGACCTGCTTATCGGGATCGATACCCTGCCTGGCCAACTGAATGGCGAAAAAGTTGCGGATCGGACTGGCCTGGTCGCTGACCGCCACCGATTTGCCCACCAGATCCTTAACACCGCCGATACCGGCGGTTTTCGGCGCCAGCAAGCGCATGCAGCCGCCGTGCGTGCCAACGGTAAGATCGACGTCAAAGCCCTGTTCCAGCGGTTTTAGCCAGCGCAGCGCCATGCCGATGCCGCCATCCGCCTGCCCGGTGGCGATGGCCTGCAACAGCGCGTCGGTGGGACCGCTGAAATTGACCGGTTCGACGTTCAGGCCGTAGCGTGTGAAAAACCCCTGTTTCAGCGCCACCGAAATGGGCGACTGGCAGACCGCGGTCTGGCCCCAGGCCAGCTTGATGGTTTTCAGTTGCGTATCGGCCGCACGCGCAAGCGTAGGTAATAACGGACTCAGGCTGAGACCCGCGCCGACAAGACCCACATTGCGCAAAAAATGCCGCCGGGAAAACGTTAAATTATTGTTGCCCATTTTTGTTATTTACCTATTTGAGGATGTTTATAATTATTACTATCCGCATAAAGGTGCGAAGAATTAAATAACATTTTCTCATATTCAAATGTGATTATTTATTTGCGTTTTACGGCTTAACTTAATTCATTATTCGCATTTCCTTTTTTCTTCCGCCGGCGTTAGGTTGCTTAGCTACAGGAGAAAAATAATGGCATCTATCCCGCTGGAAAATAGTCGTGGCCTGGAATTGAATGTGGCGAATGTCAGCCACCAGTTTTATTTGGGCGGCAAAACGTTACCGGTATTGGATCGGGTCTCGCTGAAGGTGCGCGCCGGGGAATTTGTGGCGCTGCTGGGGCCTTCGGGCTGCGGTAAATCCACCTTGCTGCGGCTGGTCGCCGGCCTGGATTCACCCACCTCGGGCGCTATCACCGAAGACAATGTGGCGCTGGTGGCCCCGGCGCCGTCCAGGGTGGTGGTCTTCCAGGATCCCACGCTTTACCCCTGGCGCACGGTCTATGACAACGTCGGCCTGGGATTGCAGACCGGGAAAAAGCGGCCGCCGGACGCGCGATCGCGGATTGAACGCATCCTGCAGCGGGTAGGGCTGGCGGAGTTCGCCAATGCCTGGCCCAGCCAGCTTTCCGGCGGCATGGCCCAGCGCGCGGCATTGGCCAGGGCGCTTATCAACCATCCGCGCCTGCTGATCCTGGATGAACCGCTGGGCAAGCTGGATTCCCTGACGCGAATCCATATGCAGCGCGAACTGGTCGATTTATGGCGCGAGCAGCGCTTCAGCGCACTGATGGTGACGCATGACGTGGAGGAGGCGCTGCTGATGGCCAATCGCGTGATTATCTTCAGTCCCCGGCCGGCGTCCATCATCGACACCATCGAGGTGGAATTACCCTATCCGCGGCGCCGCAGCGATCCGCGGTTAATCGCCCTGCGTACGCAGGCTTTAGCGCAATTAGGCGCGGAATCAGCCATGGAAGAACCATCATGAGCAACTTGCAACAGTATTTGGTGCAAAAACGCGCGGCGTTGCTGGCGCGCAATGCCGTCGATCCCGCCACCCTGGCGCCGGTGACGCTGAAAGCGCGCGCCACGGCGGAAGGGCGCAGCGGCATCCGTCATATCCGTATCCGCCAGCATCATATTATCAGCGATAGTCCGGCGGATTTTGCCGGCTACGACCTGGGGCCGGCCTCGCCCGAGATTTTCCTCGGCTCGCTGTCCAGTTGTCTGACGCATATTTTCCTGATCCACGCAGCCGACCGCCAGATCCCGCTGTCGCGCCTGGAAGTGGAGGTACAGGCGGAAATCGATCAGCGCGGCGGCAAGGCGCCCGGCTTTGAAACGGTGCCGTTCTAT
Organism: Acerihabitans sp.; assembly: GCF_036398755.1. NCBI lineage: Bacteria > Pseudomonadati > Pseudomonadota > Gammaproteobacteria > Enterobacterales > Pectobacteriaceae > Acerihabitans > Acerihabitans sp. Next base: position 33,622 of record NZ_DASWOM010000011.1, read on the forward strand.
CCCTACAATATTCGCTATATCGTCGAACTGGACTCCAGCGCCAGCGAAGCGGAGATAGCCGCCCTGCACCACGCGGTGGAAACCTGGTGCCCGGTGCTGAACCTCATCAAAAACCCGCAGTCGCTGGAAGGCACGCTGATTTATAAACACGTCGCCTGACATCCCCGCCAATACGGCGGGTCTCGCCAGGCCGCCCGCGCCGGGTGTAAAAACTAGTAGCGGGCGGGCTTGGCCGCAAATTTCGACAGGGTCGCGTAGGTGAGTTTTTCAAGATACTTCATCAACCGGCGCACCGCCAGTCGCGCGGCCCGCTCATCTCGGGCGATAATCGTGTTCAACACATCGCTGTGGCATTTCGCGCCTTCGGCGAAGGCTTGGTTTTGCTGGATATTTTGATACCAGAATCGTCGCGACTGGGCATGACTGGTCATCATGATCTGGGTCAACATGCTGTTGTGCGCGGCTTTGACTTCATTTTCATGAATCTGGCGATTATATTTAAGATATTGAATCGTATCGCCCTTGGCCGCCGCCTGAAGAATGCCGCGGCTGAGGTGGGCCATGACGTCAAGCTCTTCGGCGGTTGCGCGCACGCAGGCGCATCCGACCATCAACTCTTCCAACGGTTTTCTCACCTCCAACAGCTCAAATTGCTGGTGAATGTCGGTACCGCAGACCATAGTGCCGCGACGGGGCTGCATTTCCACGAAACCAATCTGGCGCAAACGTTGCAAGGCTTCACGAATTGGCGTGCGGCCCATATTGAGCTGGGTCGCCAATTGCTGCTCTGACACCATCGTATTGGGCGGTAGTTGCCGCATCACGATCATCTCTTCCAGCTGTTCAAAAGCGATATCCGTCAATCTCAGCTCGGGTTCCGGCCGCATGGCCACGATCGCGTCCCCTTTTTTTGCACTCATCCACATATCCTTTCCGTTGCACTTGACACTGAATAGTATACATATTAAACATGTCGACATCTGACATATCAGGAGTCGACAATATGGATATCAATATAACCGATCGTCGCGGGGTCCAGGCCCGTGATTGCGATGTGCTGGTCGTTGGCGGCGGCGCAGCCGGTCTGGCCTGCGCGGTAACGGCGGCGCGACAGGGTTTGAACGTCATTTTGCTGGAGCGTTATGGCTATTGCGGTGGCGGGGCGGTCGCCGGCCTTTCGGGGACAGTGTGCGGTTTATACCTGGCGAGTGAAACGGCGGAGCAAAAGCCGCAGCAGATTGTTTTTGGTTTTACCGAGACGTTTTGCCAGGCATTAGAGGCCCGGGGCGGCCTGAGTGAACCGCTGCGTTACGGCAAGACGTGGACGCGCGTTCATGATCCGCTGAAATGGCGAATGACGGCCGATGATTTATTATGCGATGCCGGTGTAAACGTGATTTACCACTCGGTTGCTATTGGCGTGTTGCTTGACGGCGGCGAGAAAGTCGATGGCGCCATGGTCTGGACCAAAGAGGGATTATTGCGCATCAACGCCGGGATAACCGTTGACGCCAGCGGCGATGCCGACGTCGTCGCGATGGCGGGCCGGCCCGATATCATAGGGGACCAGGGCGTGGTGCAGAATCCCACCATGATATTTCATTTACAGGGTGTGGATGTGCCCCGGTTTCTGGCCCGCCATGGTGCCGATACCATTATGGATGAATCGGTTTCCGCGCTGATTTATGAGAAGAACCAGTCGGGAGCCTATGCCTTGCCCCGCAATAAAATCTGGCTGTTCCCCACCACCCAGCCGGGTGAACTCCTGTGCAACTGTACCCGCATTACCGGTTGCGATAATCGTGAACTCAACGCCCTCTATTACCGTGATTTTACCGAGGCGGAAATAAACGGACGACGGCAGGCTATGGAATATGCGCGGTTTTTCCGCGATAACCTGACCGGATGCGAACACGCCTGGTTAAGCGACACCGCGCATCAGGTCGGTATCCGCCAGAGCCGTCAGCTGCGGGGGCGGAGGGAGCTGAAAAACGCCGATGTGGTCAATGGCCGCAAATGTGCCGCCGCCATTGCCCGTTCCGCCTGGCCAATCGAGCTTCATGCGGGGAGCAAACCCAAAGTGGAATGGCTGCTGGACGATTATTACGACATTCCCTACGACTGTTTTGTGCCCGCATCAGGGCGGGGATTGCTGGTCGCCGGGCGCTGCCTGTCGGCCGAGCATGAAGCGGTCGCCTCCGCCAGGGTGACCGCCCAATGTTTTGCCTACGGCCATGCCATCGGCCACGCCGCCGCGATTGCGGTGAATAACGGCCTGGATCCCGATGAGATCGACCCATTGGAGATTCGCCAATTTTTGCGCCGCGATGGCGCATCTCTGGAATGACCCAGGAGTGTTAAATCATGTTGAGTGTTGAAACCCACGGCGCTACCCGTCGTCTGATCCTCAGTCGCCCCGAGCGCAGGAACGCCTTGGGCGGTGAAATCATGTCCATGCTGTTGGCCGAATTGAAACAGGCGGAGCGGGAGCCTCAAATCCGGGCCATTGTGCTGACCGGCGCGCCCCCCGCGTTTTGCGCAGGCAGTGATTTAAAGGAGCTGGGCGGATTATCCATAGCCGATATGTGTCTGCACGAAGCGGATACGGCCGCGGTTGCCCGCTATTTCGCGGTGCTGAGCAAGCCGATTATCGCCGCGGTCGAGGGTTACGCGCTAGGGGGCGGTTTTATCCTGGCGGCGTCTTGTGACGTGGTGGTCAGTGCTGCCGATGCGCGCTGGCATTTGCCTGAAGTGTCCAACGGCTGGTTGCCGCCATGGGGCCTGCAGGCGCTGATTGCCCGCACCGGCGCGCATCGCGCGCGCGCGTTGTGCTGGGGCATTGCCGCCATGGACGGCGCCCAGGCACAGGCCATCGGCCTGGTCGACCAGATCTGTCAACCCACGCGGGCCGATGAGCAGGCCATGGCCATCGCGGAAAAATTCGCCTTGCTGCCGCCATCGGCGGTGGCTTCGTGCAAGCGCTATTTTGATCCCCTTTTGAATAATAATGCGGACTATCTTGACCGCCTCGCTTCCCGGCACTTTGCCGACGATTGCCTTGGCGGCCAGGCACAAACCGTCCTCGCCAAATATGGAGAAAAAAAATGAATAAAATCATGACGGCGGAACAGGCCGTCGCCGGTATTCAAGACGGACAAACCGTGGCGGCGGTGGGCGTAATCGGGTGGATTGTGCCGGACCAGACGCTGAAGGCATTAGGCCAACGTTTCAAAAATACCGGCGCGCCGCGCAACCTGACTTTTTATTTCCCCTGCGGCACCGGTGATGCGGTAAATATCAAGGGCATGGACCATGTAGCGCAGCCAGGACTGATGAAGCGCATTGTCTCAGGTTCGTATATCAATCCCGTCGATCCCGCCACCGGTAAGCGGCCGGCCCTGATGGGATTGATACAGGATAATAACGTTGAGGCCTATTCATGGCCGATCGGCGCTTCCATGCAATGGCTACGTGAAGTGGCGCGAAAATCTCCCGGCTATATTTCCCGCATCGGCTTAGGCACCTATGTCGACCCCGATTTTGGCGGCGGCAAGTTTACCGCCCGCTGTGAAGAAGACTTAATCCGTAAAATCCATATTGATGGAGAAGAGCTGCTTTATTACCCGACATGGGATATTGATGTGGCCATAATCCGCGCCAGCAGCGCGGATGAGTTTGGCAATCTTTCTTTCGAGGAGGAGCCGTTGCTGTCGTCTGGCATAGCGCTGGCGCTTGCCGCCAAAGCCTGCGGCGGCAAAGTCATCGCGCAGGTAAAAAATATCGTCAAGCGGGGTGAACGCCTGGCCAACGACATTCGTCTTCCGGGTATTTTTATCGACAGCATCGTCCAGGATCCCGATATGCACATGGGCAGCAATGTCGGCGACGACAAACATTATCTGCAACCTGCCGTTGCGTTTACTCATTTGCCGGATATTCCCTTCGGTCCGGATAAAGTTATCGCCCGCCGCGCCGCAAAAGAAGTGCGCCGGCAAGAACTGTCGATATTCGGGTTTGGCGCGGCGGCGGATATTCCGCTGGTTATGGTCGAGCAGGGTATTATCGATCCCGGCAATTGCTATGAGGATTACTGGTTCACCACTGAGCACGGATCTTATGGCGGTATTGTCATGAATGGCTGGCAATTCTCCGCCAATCGCCATCCTGACGCATTGCTGGACGGCTTGACGCAATTTGATGTAATCGATGGAGGATTATGTCGTTTTGCCGCCCTAGCGTTCGCGGAATATGACGCGCGCGGCAACGTCAACGTCAGTAAATTTGGCAAGGCCAACCCCGGCGCGGGAGGCTTTACCGATATTGCCTTTAACGCGCGGCGCCTGGTTTTTACCGGCTCGTTCACCACCGGCGGCCTGGATATTGCCTATCAACAAGGAAAGATGCATATCCGCCAGGAAGGCAAGGTCAGTAAATTTGTTCATCAGGCGCAAAGCATTACCTATGCTGTCGGACAGGGGATAAAGAAAGGGCAGGACGCGCTGATTATTACCGAACGGGCGGTGTTTGAAGCGACGGCGGACGGCCTGATATTAACCGAAATTGCCCCGGGCGCGGATTTGCAGCGCGACATTCTTGATAAAATGGAGTTCGCTCCCGTTGGTATCCTTGATCCGCTTCCTTTGATGGAATCATCATTATTCGTTGAATAATAATTAATGAGGCCTGTTATATTCAACAGGCCTTGAGCCGTATCTGTCCCTATATTAGCCGCAAACGGCGGGCGCCGTTAATACTGTTATTATCGGTCTCGCCGCCGTCGGCTAAACCTACAATAAATTATATGGCGACAAGCCAGAGGGTACTTCTATGCTCAAGCGTTTACGGTGGACAATGGTTTTTATGTTGTTTATGGCCGGCGTCATCAGTTATCTGGATCGCGCGGCGCTGTCCGTTGCCGCCCCTTTGCTGACCAAGGATTTAAACCTGGACCCGGCTGAACTGGGTATTGTATTCAGCAGCTTCTTCATTGGCTATTCGCTGTTCTGTTTTGTCGGCGGACACTTATCCGATCGCCTGGGGCCAAAAAAAGTCTTGCTGGCGGCCATGCTGGTGTGGTCGCTGTTCTGCGCCTTAACGGCCGGCGTGGCCGGTATCCTCTCCTTGTTGGTGGTCCGGGTAATCTTCGGCATGGGGGAGGGGCCTTATGCCACATGCACCAATAAAATCATCCACCAATGGTTTCCGGTCGAGAAACGCACCACGGCGGTGGGTTTGGCTAACGCGGGTCAACAGGTGGGCGGCGCCATCGCCGGTCCGTTAGTCGGATTGATTGCCGTCACCTGGGGGTGGCGCGTTCCTTTTCTTCTTATCGGCTTTTTGGGGTTGATATGGCTAATCGTGTGGCGTTTTACCGCCAGCGACAAGCCGCAACTGCATCCCTGGCTGCGCGGCCGCCTTGACGAGTCAATCGACCCTACGCCCTCCGTTGCCCGCGAGGACACGCCCGCTGTTTCCCTGGGGCAATATTTGCGCCGGCCGACCGTTCTTGCCACGTCCTTTGCCTTTTTCGGCTACGCCTATGTTCTTTACTTCTTCCTGTCATGGTTCCCGAGCTTCCTGATGATGGAGCGTCATCTGAGCCTGGCCAGCATGAGCTGGGCGAATATTGTGCCCTGGGTGTTCGGGGCCAGCGGCATCATCTTGGGCGGCCTGATTTGCGATTTGTTGTATCGAAAACTGAAAAAAGGCATTCTCGCCCATAAAATCGTCATCGTGGTCAGCCTGTTGATTTCCGCCTGCTGCGTCGCCCTGGCCGGGCAGGCTTTCAGCGTCGCCGTGGCCATTGGCCTGATGTCGGGCGCCGCCTTTTTCACCAACCTTACCCTGAGCGCCTATTGGGGCATTATCTCGGATACGGTGCATGCCAGCCGCATCGGCAGCGTGGGGGGATTTATGCATCTGGTGGCTAATACCGCCGGCATTATCGCGCCCACGTTAACCGGTTTTCTCGTCAAGGCCACCGGGACATTCCAGAGCGCTTTTCTTATTTCCGGCGCCGTTGCGTTGCTCGGCGCGCTGGGGGTGGCTATTTTTGTCCGCCAACCCACTCTTTATACAGCGCGTCGCCGATCGTCCGACATTCGTGCCGACGGTTAACCAGGGGCGATGATAGCCAGATTAAAGCGGATGATACATAATCGTATACCCGCTTTTCTTTTGCAGGAGTCCTGTGGTGTCCGATCCTTTTGCGCAAGTGGTTGCCTTGCTCCAGCCGAGCACACCCTATTCCAAGATTGCCAGCGGCGCGGGCCGCTGGCGCGTTCAGCGCTCTGAGCCGGGACGGCCATTTTACTGCGCGGTTCTCGAAGGTGCCTGCCGGCTCGCGGCCGATGGCAACGAACCGCTGATCCTGGCCGAGGGTGACTTTGTCCTGATCCCGGCGGTGCATAACTTCTCGACGTCCAGCCTGCTTGCGGCGGGTCCGCAAGACCTCGTCGTCGCGCCAACCCTATTGGCCAATGGCGAATTCAGGCTAGGTAATGCGCATGGCCCCGCCGAGGTTCGCTTGCTGATAGGCTACTGCGTTTTTGATTCTCCCGACGCGGCGTTGCTGGTTTCGCTGCTGCCCAGGTTGGTGCATGTCCGCGGCGAAAAGCGGCTGGCCACCATCCTGCAGCTGGTGAGGGAAGAAGCGCGTTCGCAGAGGCCCGCGCGCGATATTATCCTGGCGCGGCTGCTGGAGGTGCTGTTTATCGAAGCCCTGCGCTCAACGGTTGGGACGTCGGCGTCGCCCGGACTTTTGCGCGGGCTGGCCGACGACCGCGTCGCGGGCGCATTGCGCGGCATGCATGAAACGCCGTCACGCCCCTGGACCGTTGCGCAATTGGCGAAAGAAGCCTCCCTCTCGCGATCGGCGTTTTTTGAGCGTTTTCATCGTGCCCTGGGCGTCGCCCCGATGGAATACCTGCTCGCCTGGCGCATGGCATTGGCCAAGAATTTTCTGCGTAGCGGAAACCTGGCCATGACCGAAGTCGCCCAGCGGGTCGGCTACAGTTCGGCCAGTTCGTTCAGCGTGGCGTTTAACCGCTATGCGGGGCTGCCCCCGGCCCGGTACGCGCGCGAACAGGGCGAAGGGGCCGAGTAAACAATCCGGCGCTAGCGGTCATGCAGCAACAGCTCGCCGCACCCATACCGGCGCGTCCGCTCAAGCGTCGCCATGACATCCCGGTAAGCATGCTCGATCGCCTGCGGGAGGGGGATGTTTTTCAGCATATAGCCGGTCAACGCCGCGCTGAAAAGATCGCCCGTCCCTTTCGGCGTGGCGTTGATGCGCGGATGCGCGAACACCTGTTCCTGGTCGCGGGTCACCATAATGACGCGCATCGCTTGTTCGCTATCGTCGAGGGGCGCCGGCGCGGCGCTGGTGACCACGACCCACCGGGTCCTGCCGGTGAGCAGGGTACGGGCCGCGGCGATGGCCTGGTCTATCGTGGTGATGCGGCGCCCGGTTAATGTTTCCAGCTCAAAGCAATTGGGCGTCATCCCCTGGGCGTGTGGCAGCAGGGTGTCAAGGTAGGCCCGGGTCATCCTGGGGTCGACGTAGATGCCGGTATCATAATCGCCGATAACCGGATCAATGATAACCATAATCTCCGGGCGGCGGGCGACAAGTTGCGTTAACCATTCGGCCAATATTTCCGCCTGCGAGGGGCCGCCCATATAGCCGACCAGGACGGCCCGGGTCTGCCCGGCCACGCCACGGTCATCAAGTCCCCGCAGATAGCCCCTAAACCATTCATCCGGCACCGCGCCGCCGTACAGGGAGGGGTAGTGCGGCGTATTGCTGAACATCACCGTGGGCACCGCCGCGGCGCTGAAACCCATGCGTTGCAAGGTTGGAATGGCGACACTGTTGCCCACGCAACCATAGACCACCTGGGACTGGACGGATATCACATCCACCGGCAGGGTTTTTAGCGACTCGTTGATCATAAAAAATATGCCTTAACCTGATTCTCGTGCATCACTGCGCCTACCCGGCGATAACGGACCCGGACCCCGGCCGGGTTTTTTCATGCATCGCATGCCGGGCTTAGCCAACCCTATAGTACTGTATTCCTTTGGGCAATACTCCCTGCCGCGACCGGTGTAAACAATGAAACAACAGGGATTTTTTTCCTCGCGCAAGCGCTATTTTCAGCGCGACGCATCATGGCGCCTGATTTTAGGGCGCGCGGCGCTGGCGTCAACCGGGCAATGAACAGATTTCGCTGTAATAATGGCGCGGGGCTGCTTAGTATGGCAGATGCCTTTTATCAGCACGGGATGATAGTGATGACCATTGAAAATCCAACCATTGCCCTCGTCGGGCCGGGTGCCATCGGCACGACCCTGGCGGCGGCGCTGCATGAAGCCGGACGCACGCCAACCCTCTGCGGGCGCACGGCGCTTGAGCGCCTGGAGCTGCGCTTCGACGGCGGTCGTATCCTGGTGCCCGGGCCCGTGCATACCGATCCGGGCTTGATCAAGCATACCTTCGACCTGGTTTTCGTCGCGGTCAAGACGACCCAGGTGGCGGCGGCGGCGCCGTGGCTGTACGCATTGTGCGGCGCGAAAACGGTGGTCTGCGTACTGCAAAACGGCGTTGAGCAGCAAACGCTTTTCGCGCCGTTTTTATCCGGCGGCCCGGTGCTGCCCTCGGTGGTATGGTGTCCCGCGCAACGGGAACCGGACGCCTCGGTATGGCTGCGCGCCGAAGCACGCCTCACCCTGCCGGACACGCCGGCGGCCAGCCTGGTGATCGCCGCTTTGCGCGGCACCCGTTGTTCGGTCGACCTGGCGCAGGATTTTACCTCCGTCGCGTGGCGAAAACTGCTGCAGAACGCGGTCGCGGGTTTAATGGTGCTGGCCGGTCGCCGTGCCGGCATGTTCGCGCGCGCCGATATCTCCGGTCTGGCCCTGGCCTACCTGAGGGAATGTCTTGCGGTGGCGCGCGCCGAGGGCGCATTGCTGGGCGACGACGTACCGCAGGAGATCCTCGAGGGCTTTCATCGCTCCCCGCCCGACCTGGGCACCTCCATCCTTGCCGACCGCCAGGCCGGCAACCCGCTTGAATGGGACTGCCGGAACGGGGTGGTGCGCAGATGTGGCCAGGCTCGCGGCATTCCAACGCCGATAAGCGATCTGGTGGTGCCGCTGCTGGCCGCCGCCAGCGACGGACCCGGCTGATTCGAGCGGATGGTCTTTCGCGCCGGGGCCGCGTAAGCCCTGGCGCGCTTCGGGTCGGCATCCTTATCTTCCCCAGGCTCAGCCCGGCCAAGCAGAGGCCGAACCGCGCCCCGTCATTGTCGCGGCGCATTAAAAATGTTTTTATAAACAAGATATAGATCACACTTAGTATTTCTTCTTTAAATCAATAGATTAACCATGATTTTTGTATTTTTGCTTAAAAGTCGTTGTAATTGCAAATCCACGCCGTTGACATCAATGCACACGTGTGCATAAATTAAGTCAATCGCGGCAAAGAATAACGGTTGTGAAAAGAGCGCTTACGCATTGGTATTCATTTAAGCAGGTTAAATTTAAGTGAATCGCCGTTTTTGGGTAAACAACGGGCAGCTGTTGAATAATTGACAATTCTTATTGTTGATGGGTTTAGTGCGCGTTTAAAAACCATGCCGGTCTAAAGTTGGCCAGAGAAGGGTGACATATGGGAAATAGTTTTATAGACCTGTCGGCTGAACATCAGGCCATCCAGGAGGTGCTGCAAAATATGGGACTATTGCATGCGGGTAATACCTGGCATGCCACCGCCCTGACCGGCGGCGTATCCTCTAATATTTTAAAAATCACCGTCGGCAATCGGCAATTCTGTCTTAAACAGGCCTTGCCTACGCTTAAAGTCGCCAAAGAATGGCACGCGCCATTGGAGCGGATTTTTGCCGAAATCGACTGGATGAAAACCGTTGCGCGGATTGAACCCCATGTAGTGCCAAAGATATTGGGCGTGGATAACCGGCATCTCTGTTTCGTCATGGAATATTTGCCTGCGGAACACTATCGCAATTGGAAATCCCAGCTATTGAACGGCGAGATTGATGTTGGTTTCGCCGAACGAATGGGGGGCATTCTTAATAACATACATAAACAAACGGCAAAGAATAACGAACTGGCGAGAATGTTTGCCTACGATGAGAACTTTTTCTCGCTGCGGCTGGATCCCTATCTTGGGGAAATCGCGCGCCATTGCCCTGAGCACTCCGCCTCTATTCTATCCATATTGCATCGCACCCAAACCACGAAAATCGCTTTGGTTCATGGTGATGTCAGTCCAAAGAATATTCTGCGCGGACCGCAAGGCCCGGTGATCCTGGATGCGGAATGTGCCTGGTACGGCGATCCCGCTTTTGATTTGGCATTCTGCCTCAATCATTTTTTACTGAAATCCGTTATCGCAAAAAAGAGCATTGATAAACAGCGGCTGCTGGCTTCGTTTCAGGCCCTGAGTGAAAAATATATTGCCGATATAGATTGGGAGCCTGCGGCGGATTTGAATCTGCGCGCGGCAACGCTTTTGCCTTGTCTGCTGCTGGCGCGGGTTGATGGAAAATCACCGGCCGAATATATACAAGGCCGGGATGCGGATCGGGTGCGCCAGGCAAGTTTCACCTTACTTGACCGTGGATATACGCAATTAAAAGATATCCAGGAATTCTGGAAGAAGGAGATAGGTTTATGAGTAAAATAAAAAATATCGTTGCCCGGCGTATATGGGATTCCCGCGGCTGGCCGACCGTTGAAGCCGAAGTTCATTTAGATAACGGCGTTATCGGCCGGGGTTTGGCCCCGGCCGGCGCCTCGCGCGGTATGCATGAAGCCGTTGAACTGCGCGACGGCGGCGCCACGCTCTCGGGCAAGGACGTGCGGCAGGCATTGTTGAATATCAAACATGAAATCGCCCCCGCGCTGATCGGCCTGGACGTCACCGACCAGCGGTTAATCGATAATACCTTGATTGAACTGGATGGCACCGGCAACTTTGCCCGTTTGGGCGCCAATGCCACCGTAGCCTGCTCGATGGCCGCTATATACGCGGCCGCGGGCCACGCGCATGTGCCTTTGTGGAAATATCTTGCCGGCGGCAACCCTGTCGCCATGCCTTTGCCGCAGATTCAAATTTTCGGCGGCGGGGCCCATGCCGGCCGGCGTATCGATATCCAGGATCTGATGGTGATTGCCAACGGCGCAACCTCCTTCCAGGAAGCCCTGGTGATGACCGCCGAGGTCTATCACAGCGCGGGTCGAATCATGGAGCGGCGCGGGCAGTTAAATGGCGTCGCCGATGAGGGCGGCTGGTGGCCCGCGTTTTCAAATAACGAGCAAGCGCTTGATACGCTGGTTAAGGCGATTGAGGGCGCGGGTTACACGCCGGGCCAGGATGTGTCCATCGCGTTGGACATCGCGTCGTCCGAGTTTGGTCAAAACGGACGTTATCGTCTGGCGCTGGAGTCAACCGAATATGACTCGGACGGCATGTGCGAATTATTACTCGGCTGGCTTGACCGCTATCCCATTATTTCCATTGAAGACCCGTTAGCTGAAGATGATGAGGCGGGATTGATTGCCTTTACCAAAGCGGCGGGCGCGCGCGTTCAAATCGTCGGTGATGACTATTTCGTGACCAATGCCGATCGGGTCAAGGCCGCCGTGGCGAAAGGAGCCTGCAACGCCGTGCTGTTAAAACCCAATCAGGCCGGCACCCTTACCCAATTATTCAATGCCTGTGAACAGGCAAAGTCGGCCGGCTTTGGGACGATTATTTCGGCCCGCTCCGGGGAGACGGAGGATAATATCATCGTACATTTAGCCCTGGGCCTGAATGCCGGGCAATTAAAAGTGGGCTCCATAACACGCGCCGAGCGTACCTCGAAATGGAATGAGGCCATTCGCCTGGAAGATTCAAACGATTTGGGTTTTTTAGGGATAAGGGCACTGGGAAATAAATAACTGAAGGTTTACATGATTTATTAGCTGAACAGGCGTTATCTATAGGTTTTATTATCCTATATCCTGCCGTTTTTTGACTGTCTGTTCTGGTTATAGGAATTTTTGCAATTCAATATTTGCAATCAGGAGATTCAAATGACCGAATACGGCAGTGAAACTTTACCCGTGGCTGAAAAAAAGGTGCAGGTAAAACCCATCATTCAGGTGGGGGCGGGCAACGCGCTCGAAATATATGATTTTATGATCTATGGGTATTATGCCCGTTATATATCCCAGGCATATTTTCCTTCAGATAATGAATATACTTCACTTATGCTAACGCTGATGACCTTTGCGCTGGGTTTCTTTGCCCGGCCATTCGGGGCGATTATATTAGGATCCTATACCGATCGGCATGGACGAAGAAAAGGCTTGGTTTTATCGCTGTTTTTAATGTCGCTCGGGATCCTGTGTATTGCCCTCACGCCGACCTATGCCGCCATAGGCGTGGCCGCGCCGATTATTGTACTGTTAGGCCGGCTGCTGCAAGGGTTCTCCGCCGGTGCTGAATTAGGTGGCGTGGTGGTCTATTTAGCCGAAATATCACCGCCCCATCGCCGGGCTTTTTATACCTGCTGGCAGGTGGGTTCGCAGCAGTTTGCCGTCATGACGGCGTCGATTGTAGGCCTGGTCCTGCTTTATGCCATGCCGACCGCGCAACTGCACGACTGGGGCTGGCGTATCCCCTTGCTCATTGGCTGCGCCGTTATTCCGCTGATGTTCTGGTTACGTTCAAATCTCCAGGAAACCGCGGTTTTCGCCAAGAAAAAAAGAACGCCGACGGTAAAGGAAATTTGCTCTAGCCTGACCACCGGATGGCGCACCATAGTGACCTGTATGGGCATGGTGGCCATGGCGACCGTTACCGCGCAAACTGTTACCACCTATGCGCCAACCTATATCAAAAGCCTTAACCTGGGGGAAAACGTGGGTTTTATTACGTTATTCTTCGTTGGTTTGTCTATTTTATTCTGGTTGCCCATCACCGCGTCTATCGCCGATCGCGTCAACCGGCGCACGATGATGATAATAGTGACGCTGCTGGCCGCCGTCACCGCTTATCCTCTTCTATCATGGCTTTCAGCGGAACCCACCATCCTTAAGTTTGTGGTGTTCGAGCTGTGGTTCTCATTTATTTACGCCTGCTATAGCTCGGTACAGGTCGCCGCCATGGTGGAAATGGTGCCGGCGCATGCCCGCACCGCGGGTTATTCCTTTGCGCAGGCGGTAGCCGCCGCCGTCCTGGGCGGGTTGACCCCGGCCATTTACACCTGGCTGAACCATGCTTTCAACAGCAATGCGATGGTCGGGGTCTGGCTTGGTTTCAACGCGCTGCTGAGCCTTATCGCCGTATTGACGCTTGACCATAAACAAACAAAGATAAATCAATTCGTTGAATTGCATTGAATGTGCTCGCCGCGCTAGGGCGCGCGGAGATGGCACGCGTAAGGTTTTAATTCATCCGGTAGGTATTATATGAAAATAGTTATTTTAGATGGCGGCGTGCTCAATCCCGGCGATCTTTCATGGACGCGGCTTGAGCAGTTGGGAGAGATACAGGTTTATGAAAATTCGGCGCCGGAGGAGGTGGTGGAACGCATAGGCCGTGCGGAGATCGCTATCGTCAATAAGGTGTCTTTGGGCCGGAAAGAATTTGAGCGCTGTCCTGAGCTCAGGTTTATCGGCGTTACGGCGACCGGTTATAATAACATCGATCTTGCCGCCGCCGGAAACCAGGGTATCGCCGTGGCCAATGTTCCCACCTACGGCACGGTTACCGTGGCGCAATTTACCACTTCGCTGATGCTCGAACTCTGTAATCACGTGGGTGAACACGCGCTTGACGTCCGCGCCGGCGGCTGGAGCCGAAAAACCGACTTTTGCTATTGGCTGAAACCAATGATCGAGGTCGCCGATAAAAGCGTCGGCATTATCGGCTTCGGCCGCATTGGCCAGGCGTTCGGCATGGTTGCCCAGGCGCTCGGGATGAAGGTCCTGGCCTATGATGAGCATCGCGACCTGTCGCTGGAAAATGAGCGGGTCCGATATGTCGATTTGGACACTCTGTATGCGCAAGCGGATATCATCAGCCTGCACTGTTTATTGACCGGCAAAACGCAGGGCATGATTAACGCCGCCGCCATCGGCAAAATGAAAAAATCGGTGTTGATCCTGAACGCCTCACGGGGCGACCTGGTCAATGAAGCGGATTTGGCCGCGGCGTTAAACAGCGGCCGCGTCGCCGGCGCGGCGGTGGATGTGCTATCGCAGGAGCCGCCGTCGCCGGATAATCCGCTGCTGTCCGCCAGGAACTGCCTGGTTACGCCGCATATTGCCTGGGCTTCGGTCGAGGCGCGCGGGCGGATTCTCGCCATCACCGCCGACAACGTCAAGGCGTTTATCAACGGTCACCCGCAAAATCGGGTTGATACTCTCTAACAGCACATGGGGTATTGAAAACAGCATAATGGAAAATTCAATTACCAACGCGGCGGATGTGATTCGCGCGGCATGGGAAAATGGCAAAGCCGGGCAACCCATCCGCGCTGCTTTCAGTGATGACGATACCGTCAGCGGATATAGGATCCAGGAATACAATGATACCCTTTGGCAGGCGCAAGGGCGCCGGCGGGTCGGCCGCAAGCTGGCGTTGACCAATAAAGCCGTGCAGCGGCAATTCGGCATGTCCCGGCCCTGCCATGGGAATATCTATGCCGACATGGTATTGGTGGAAGGAACCGAAATCACCAGGCGGGCCTCCTCCGAGCAGCGCGTCGAAACTGAAATAGCGGTGGTGCTTAAAAAAGACCTGACGCAGACCACTCATACCATCCTGGATATTATCGACGCCTGCGATTATATATTGCCCGCCTTTGAAATTGTGGATAGCCGCTTTATCGGCTGGAATGTCAGGTCCTGTGATTTTATCGCCGATAATACCTCCGCCTGCCTGGTGGTTTTTGGCACCAAACCGGTCAGGTTGTCTGATTTTGATATGACGCGCAGCCTGATGACCACCAAAAGAGGTGATGAGGTGGTCTCTGTAGGCGCCGCGGCGGCGTGCCTGGGCCATCCCTTGCACGCCCTCAAATGGCTTGCCGATGAACTTGTTCGCGCCGGGAATCCGCTCAGGGCGGGGGAATTCGTCATCACCGGCGCGCTGGGGCCGGCGGTCGCCGCCGCGCCCGGCGATACGTTTACCGCCGAGATCACCGGCCTGGGTTCGGTTACCACGGTTTTTGCTCGATAATCAGCAAAATCTCTCGCCAGAATGGCAGGATAAATCATGACACGACAGCGTGAACTGCAGCAGAATCATTTTAAGCATGCGATTAAACAGGGGCAGGTTCAACTGGGTTTGTGGACGCAGCTGGGCAGCGCTATTGCCGCGGAAATCCTCTCCGGCTGCGGCTACGATTTCATGGGTTTGGACGCGGAGCATGGCCCCAGCGAGTATATGGATATCTATGCCCAACTGCAGGCCTGCGCCGCCGGCGGCCCGACACAGCCGGTGGTCCGGCTGCCCAACCAGGATATCTCGCTGATAAAACGCTATCTCGACGCCGGGGCGAATACGCTGATGGTGCCGCAGGTGGATACCCCGGAACAGGCCGAAACGCTCGTCTCGGCGGTGCGCTATCCGCCCCGGGGCATTCGTGGTTATTGCGGCGCGCCCAGGGCGTCAAACTTCGGCAGGATAAAAAATTACGCCGCCGTCTGCGAACGCGAAATTTGCCTGATCGTGATGCCGGAGACCATCACTGCCCTTGATAACCTTGAAAAAATGGCTGCGATTGACGGCATCGACGGCTTTTTTATCGGCCCGGGGGATTTGGCCGCCAGTCTGGGATATATCGGCCAGCCCATGCATCCGGAGGTCATCAAGACCATTGAAGAGAGCGGCAGACGAATTAAGGCCGCGGGTAAAGCCGCCGGCATTCTGTGTACCGATGAACAGCAAACGCGGCGCTATATTGAAGTGGGTTTTCAGATTATCGCGATCGGATCGGATCAGGGGCTGTTAACCCAAGGCGCTGAAAACCTGTTGGCAAAATTTCGGCAATAAGCAGGGTCAACGAATCAGGTGGTTTTTTGCTCTAATGGCGGTATGTTTGGATGCGTATATTACCTACGCATCCGTTTTTTTATCCAGGTTACCGTTCTGACCGGTTCACGCCGGTTGAATCGCCAAGCGCCAGCCGTGGCGTAAATAGCTGGTTTTCTGTCGAGCGGATAAATTCATCATGGGTTAAAGTCAATTCGCTGTCCATGATGTGGCGAATCATATCCACGCAGGCGTCAGTCACTTCTTTTTCCGGTAGCACGACCGTCGTGAGCTGCATATCCAGCAAACTTCCCCAGGGCACCAGGCCATAGGCCACCACGGAAAGATCCTGCGGAATGCGAACGCGCAGCGCTTTGGCGGCGGTCAACATGCCCATGGCGTAACGCGGGCTGCCCAGCACCAGCGCGCTTGGCGCGTGGTCCACGCTCATGATCCGTTTAAAGGCGGCGGTGCCGAACTCGGCCTGCGGCGGTCCGATATGGATAATATCCTTGAGCGCCGCCTGCTCCGCACTCGAGAAATGCTGTAAAAACCCCTGCAATCGTTCAAAGCCGGTGCTCAGGTCGGTGGATGACCCTATATAGCCAATCCGGGTATGGCCGAGTCTGCGCAAATGCACGGTGGCGAGACTGATGCCATAACGATCGTCAATCGCGATAAGCGGCGCCTGGATGCCGTCATGGCGGCGGAGCAGCTGCACCGCATGGGTACGGGTGATAAGCTCCCGCGTTTCGGGCAGGGGATTTGCCGAGGGCGCAATAATAATGCCATCCACGCTTGCGGCCATCATCCGGCGCAAAACGTGATATTCCGTATCAGGGTGATCTTCGGTAATGGCCAGGATCATTTGCCACGATCGTTTACCCGCCTCGCGGGCGATGGCATTGGTTACGGAAATAAAAAAGTCGTTCTGGATATCGGGAATAATGACCCCAAAAGCGCCGCTTGTCGCATTACGCAATGCCTGCGCGGCGCTGTTGGGAATATAGCCATATTTTTTTGCAGCCTGTAGCACGCTTTCTCGGGTGGATTGACTGATTGCCGGGTGACCGTTTAAGGCACGGGAAACCGTGGAATGAGACAATCCCAAAATAGCAGCCAATTTCTTTATCGTCACCGAGCTACCTTTAATTCGGCCAGGTCCTGGTTTCCCTAACTTATGTATAGTATTAAAATACTTAATAATATTACCATCAGTCACACTGAAACCCTCTGTGCCGACTTTATCATAACCGGTATGCGGCTAACAGCGACATAGGTCCGGAACCCCAACCATAATTCGCGGCAATCTTCCGCTTTTTAGTCAATGTACGCCGCCCGGCCCTCGGGCACACCGCTATCAACACCGCATACCCGGCATTATCGGTGCTTGACAGGTAATCTACCAACTAGTAGGATGACAAGCGTTGTAACCCAAACCGCAATGGCGCGATTGAATCATTGCCAACAACCTAATTTATTGATTAACAGGAAAAAATATGACGGATATTCATTTTAAACAGCCCAGTCCGGCCCAGGGAAACCAGTGGCTTAAACCTTATTATTTCACGCGCGCCATTGTTTCAATCCTATGGGTAGCGGCAGCGTTCACCGTCGGCACCCATATTCCCGCGGTCGCCGCCGGATTGCTGGTTATCTATCCCGCCTGGGACGCCGTGGCCAATTTCGTGGATTCACAACGAAACGGCGGACTGAAGCGAAATCCGACCCAGGCGCTCAACGTGGTCGTCAGCGCACTGACGACGGCGGCCGTGGCGTTCGCGCTCGGGATGGGCATGAACCTGGTGCTGGCCGTTTTCGGCCTGTGGGCGGCGCTGTCCGGCCTGTTCCAACTGGCGACGGGCGTTCGCCGCTGGAAACGGTATGGCGCGCAATGGGCCATGATACTCAGCGGCGCGCAATCGGCGCTGGCGGGCGTCTTTTTTATCAGACAGGCAAGCGGCCCCGGCATGCCGGGCATTACCGACATCGCCCCCTATGCCGCCTTCGGCGCCTTCTATTTTCTCGTCTCGGCCCTGTGGCTTACGGTATCCGACGCGCGACGCCGAAAAGCTGATTTAATCAACGATTAACCCATAGCATTATTATTAAAGCCGCTGGCATAGTCGTTTACTGGACAATAAAGCTACCAACTAGTAGCATGATTAGCTGATTTCAACAGCCAGCCTGGCTTCGCAAACACGTATCGGCATTGGATTTTTACCATGAACACAGAACTGTCGCCTAAAGCCACGGAAATCGTCATGCACGCGAAATTGCTGCTCGCGGCGGGCGGCTACAATAGTTTCAGCTACGCCGATATTTCCGAACGGGTGCATATCAGCAAGGCCAGCATCCATCACCATTTCCCGAGCAAGGCGGAACTGGTCCGGGTCGTGGTCGCGCGCTACCGTGAGGAGGCGCGGGTCGGCATGGCAATGCTCGATAGCCAAGTGTCCGATCCCCTGGCCGAGCTTCATGCCTATACGGATTACTGGTCCACCTGTATCTATGAGGGGACGTCGTCGTTTTGCATTTGCGCCATGCTTGCCGCCGAACTGCTCACCATCCCCGGCCTGGTTGCGGAGGAAGTCCGCGGCCATTTCCAGGATCAGACCATTTGGCTGGGGACGATTCTTCAGAAAGGCGCAGCGCAAGGGCAGTTCCGCCTGTGGGACAGCCCGGTCGTTGAGGCGGGAACCTTTATGGCCACGGTTCACGGCGCGATGCTGGCCGCGCGGGCCTATGGCGATCCCCAGACTTTCCAGGCAATCGTACGGCCCGCCATCAGCAAACTGACCCAGGCGGCATGACCGGCCGCGCCGGGGTCCTGTTCACACGCCCAACCGGTAACTGTGCAGCCATGAGAAATGCCGGCTAAGGCTATTGAGCACAGCGTGTCGTTCCAGGCGCGCGGGTCCCTCGGGAAGGTGCAGGCAATCATTGAGCCTGCGCGAGGATTTCTGAATTCTTTCCCCGCGCGCTTTCCGCTCCAGCTGGTAGCTCGCGAGCTGCGTTTCGATGGAGGAAAGGGAATCATCATTCAAAATATGCGCGAGGGCGACCGCGTCTTCAAACGATGAAATGGCGCCCTGGCCGTGATGCGGCATCATCCCATGCGCGGCATCACCGATCAGCACCACGCGCCCACGATACCAGGACGGCATCGGGCTGACCTGGAACATCCCCCAGCGCTCGGACAGATTAACGTGTTCAAGAAGCTGGCCGACGGCGGGGTGCCAATCCTTGAACTTCCCGGCAATGGCCGCGGCATCGGACGGCACCCGCCAGGCATCCTGTCGCCATGTTTCCGGACCTTCCATGAACACCACTATCGTCTGGTATTCAAAGTCTTTTCCGATGGGGAAATTCAGCACGTGCCGGCCATCGCCCATCCAGTCGGTAAATGAACAGGGTTCGGGAAGCAGATCAAGGTCGGCCGTCCTGGCCATGCCGCGAAACGCACTGTTGCCGGTAAACACGGGCGTGGCCGATTCACAGACTGCCTGGCGGACCACCGATTTGATGCCGTCGGCGCCGACCACCAGATCCGCGGTGTCAAACGAACCATCAGCCCAGTATAGCTTCGCCTCGCCCCCCTCATCCTCCAGCCGGATAAGCTGTTTGCCCAGCCGGATTGTGGTGTTCCCCATCGCCTCAAGCATGGCCGCCTGCAGGTCGGTACGGAATGCGCCATAATAGGGATAACCGTATTCGTTCCTGTACCAGTTATCACGGGCCAGCGGCTGGCAAGCCGCCACGCCGCCGTCTTCATTGCGGAAAAAAGCGGCTTCGGTTTCACAAGAACGTTCAGCCATACGGGCTGCAATGCCCATTTCCTCAAACAGGCGGGTACCGTTCGCCCACAGAGAAATCCCGGCGCCAAGCTCAAGCAGTTCATTAGCCTGCTCATACACAATAACGTCGTGCCTGCTGTTTTTCATGGCGCAGGCAAATGCCAGTCCGCCCATGCCTGCCCCAACTACTGCAATTCGTGCCATCGTATTACCTCCGCGCATAAAAGGCCGCCATGCCATGGCGCCTTTTATTTATCAGCGTTAGGGTGATTAATCAGAGAATCCTTTATTTCCGCCAAGACGTATTCCGGTAATATCAATCACTATTGCGCCGGATACGTTAAATAACTCATGCCAGTAATCCATTCCGGTACGGATTCATAGGCGACATAATCAGGCCGCGCGCCTTTCATCGCCCCCATGAGGGCCACCCAATTAAGCGCCTCGTGCCCGCCATGACCGCCGCGCTCCTCCACTTCGTCAAAGGTCAGCGCGCGCATATAGTCAACATCACCCGCCGCAAAACGCGCCAGCATTTCCCTATCCCATTCTTCATTTACCAAAGGGTGGCTATGGCCGAGAGGCCATTCCATTTTGCTCATCATATCAATTTCATATTGGGCAAAATCCGTATATAGCGTTGGGTCGTTTATCAATGCTTCCTTGCCGACGGTCTGGTAAACTTTCATCCGCTGTAGCAGCTTATCCTCTTCCGGCGCGCCTTCCGTCCATACCGGCGGCCAGTGCGATAGCCCTCCCGTCGCCAGAAAGTGAATACGATAGTCATCAGGCAATGAATCAATGATTTCGCGAACTTTCACGCCCAGATCGTAAGCCCGGGAATAAGGCATAAGCGGCGGGGAGAAGACATTGATATAGACCGGCACCACCGGAATAGTAAACTCAGGATTGATGAATACCAGGGGCATCATCAGGTTATTACCGTATTCAATCGCCCCCATGCGGGTGGCGTCGAATCCGCCATGGATCAGTTTTTCAAGCAGGGTTTGGGCGATGTCGGCATTGCTCGCAATGCTGTGCTGGCGATCAAACTTCAGCGCTTCCATCATGTATTGCGCCGGCCCGATATTCGCCTCGCTGATGGGGATGCCAAGCGTAGGCATCAGGTTTCTGAAATTGTTTTCAAAGTGATCGTCCAAGAAAGCGATAATAAGATTCGGTTTCGTGTCGTCGATACAGCGTTTTAATCGCGCATGGATATCAGCCAGACGTTTGCGCTGTGCAGGCGAGGGCGCATCCGCCCAGCCGAGGGCGCCGGGAACATGGGACATACTGATGGCACTGACAATCTTAGCCATAACATAACCTCTTTATTTGAAAACGTGACAGGCAAAAGTGAACACCGCCGCCGGGACAGTGCCTTGGCCAGGTTGTTTACACTGGCGATATTAAATAATCGTATTGGTTAACTCGCCTATTTCGGCCATCGAGACCGTGACTTTATCGCCTATGGCTAAATACCTCGGCGGGGTAAAACCCAATCCAACGCCCGCAGGCGTACCGGTGGCGATAATATCCCCCGGCAATAGCGTAATATTTTGTCCAATGGTTTTGATTAAGGTCGGGATGTCGAAAATCAGATCCGAAATGGCGGCTTCCTGGCGTGGTTCGCCGTTTACGGTACAACGTATTTTCTGGTTGGCGGGGACGCCAAACTCATCAGCGGTCACCAGCACCGGGCCCATCGGGCAGAATCCGTCGATGCCCTTGCCGAGCAACCATTGACTATGGCGTTTTTGCAGCTGGCGCGAGGTGAGGTCATTGACCAGCGTATAGCCAAAGACATAGGTCATGGGATCGTCGCTGTCCGACACGCGGCCTTTTTTTCCCAGCACCACCGCGAGTTCCGCCTCGTAATCGATGGTATTGCAGGGGTCAAGCGTACTGTCCACCGTAGCGCCCGGGCCACAAACGGAAGTTGACGGCTTGCTGAAGATAATCGGATAAGCGGGAACATTTCCCGCCGCGGCGCTTGAATCAAACCCGCTGTTGCCGAACTCCTGCGCATGAGCGTAGTAATTTTTGCCGACGCAGAAAATATTGCGCCGGATAGCGGGAATAGGCGCCATTAAATGAACGTCCGCCAGGGGCAATCCGCGCGCATCGGAATCGACGCATATTTTTTTCAGCAGATGTTCAACGGCGGCATATTGCTCAATAAGTACATTCATATCATCGGTATTAACGATGTCCGTAATATCAATGACGTTACCCGAATTATGGATGACGCCAATTTTTTTCACGCCCAAGAGCAAATAGGTTACCAGTTTCATATTTCACCTTACGATATTCTACGGTGTTAATCACGCGACCGGGCAACGGCTTCTACTTCAATCAGAAATTCCTCTTTTACCAGCCTGTCTACCACCAGAAGGGTATTCGGCGCATAGTCCGGCGTCGCGAACAGGGTGGGGAACAGCGCTCGGCGGTTTTTCATAAAATTGTCGATGTGCTGAGATGCAACCAGATAGGTATTGAATTTCACCACATCGTTGTAATCACACCCCACCGCCGCCAGCACGTCGGTCAAATTTTTAAACACCTGGGCAAACTGTGCGTCAAAATCGCCTTTGCCGACGACGTTTCCTTCCAGGTCCACGGAAAGTTGACCGGAGATAAAATACAGATCTCCCGCGCTGACTTTTGTCAGGTTGGAATACAGGCCTTGCGCGGGACTGGCGTTGTCCGGATTGATATAGGTCACTTTATCAGACACGGTAATACTCCTCTGGGGTTATCTGAATAAAAAATATTGTATAAAAAACGGTTATTCGTCGGCGAAATCACCGTGGATCCTGCCGGCGAAAACGATCGAGGATCACCGCCAGAATAATGACGATACCCACGGCCAGGGTCTGATAATAGGCGGATACGCCGACCATATTCATCACGTTTGACAGCAGTGTTAATACCACGACACCGGTTATGACCTGGCGAAGATTGCCCGCGCCCCCGGTCAGCGCCACGCCCCCCAGAACAACCGCCGCCAGGGATTGCAGCGTCAGGTTGGCCGCCGCAATGGGCTGGGCGGAGCTGGTCCATGCGGTCAGGATAATGGCGCCCGTTCCCGCGCATAATCCGCTGACCATATACACCAGCACCGTGTTGAATTTTACGTTGATACCCGACTTTGACGCCGCGGACATATTGGATCCCATGGCATAGACATAGCGGCCGAACAGCGTGTATTTAAGCAGTACGCCGACAAGGATGGTCAAGGCAACGGCAATCCATACCATGACCGGCAGTCCCACTACCGTGCCGTAGCCCACCGCTTCAATATAGGCGGCGGGAACATCATAAATCGGCACGCCCCCCGACAAAATCAAGGCAAACGCCTGAGCGACGGACAGCATTCCCAGGGTAATCACCAGGGGAGAGGTATTGAATACCGCAATAAGGATGCCTGACGCCGCGCCGGTCAAGGCGCCGACCAGCAGCATGGCGACCAGGCCCGCGGGTACGCCGAACTGATTCATGATCATGACGCCCGCCACCCCGGCGAGGGACATTACCGATGAAAGAGACAGATCCAGCCCCCCTCTAATCACCGCGACAGCCTGGCCCAGGGAAATAATAAGCAGAGGGGCCAACTGGCAGGCCAGGTTTATTCCATTGCTGACCGTCATAAATCTGGGCTGGACCAAGCCCGCGACCACTGCGGTAAACACAATCAACAGGGGAAGCATCCAGTCCGAAAGCGAAAACCTTTTCGTTTTCACCGTTTTTGCCAAGGGTAAAAGACCCGCTTCTCTGCTTGTATTCATGCTGCAAACTCCTGCCTCGTCTTTACGTCAAGTTAATGTTCCGCGCGGCTTTGGCCCGAGCGGCCTACCACGTCTGCGATAATCGACGCTTTGTCATGCTCGTCGGGGTTACGGTATGTTTTGACGATGCAACCCTGGAACATGGTCCAGACCGTGTCGCACAGCGTCATGGTTTCCGTCAGGTCGCTTGATAACATCAGCACCGACACGCCGGTTGCCGCCAGCGCGCGGATTCGCTGATGTATTTCATGTTTGGCGTCGATATCAACCCCCGCGGTGGGCTCCTCCAGCACCAGAATCTTACCGGCGCCGACCATCGCCCGGGCGAGCAACACCTTTTGCTGGTTGCCGCCGCTCAGGCTGGTGAGCGGGTCATGCTTATCCGAATATTTAACACCGCATTCCTGGAGTAATTGGTCCGCCGCCGATTCCGTACGCCGATGACGGATAAAGCCGACGCGGGAAAATTTTTTTAACTGCGTAATCATCAAGTTTTCAGCGATGGAGAGGGACGGGAAAACCCCATGGCTGGCTCTACCGGCGGGCAACCAGGACACCCCTTTTTTCAATGCGGCAGACAGGCTTGCCGGCCGCCAGGGATAGCCCTCGAATTTGAGGCTCACGGAGGCGGTGGCCGGCAGAGGCTGAAAGCCGACAAGGTTATGCAACAGGGACTCGGCGCCACAGCCGACCACGCCATAGATGCCCACCACTTCACCGCGACCGACGGAAAAAACCCGGGTGCCGCCGCTGCTGACGGGCAGGTTTTCAAAATCGAGCAAGGGCGGGAAGCGCAGATTGCTTTGGTTATCAATGCCATGGCTGCCCGGCGCCTTGCCCGTTAATCGCCCGACGATGAAATCCGCATTCACTGCGCCGGTCACCGCAAAGGTATCAACCACATGGCCATTGCGCATGATGGTGACCTGGTCACTGACGGCAATCACATCATCGATATGATGAGTCACCAGCACCGAGGCCATGCCTGATTCCCGCAGTTTTCCCAAGACCCTGAAGAATCTTTCTTTTTCGACGGCGCCCAGCATGGCAGTGGGTTCGTCAAAAATGATGACCCTGGGCTGGGACATCAAAGACTTGCCGATTTCAATAAGCTGCTGTATGGCCACCGGGAAAGCGCCCACCGCCTGTTCCATATCGATGTCGGCCAGCCCAAGCCGGGCCAACACTTCCCGTACCCGGGTAACTTCCCGGGATTTACGGGTGAGGGCAAAGACGGTTTTGCCCCTCTCCGCGCCCAGCCACAGGTTTGCACGAACAGACAGGCTCGGCGCCAGCGACAGTTCCTGATACACCATCACAATGCCGGCATGCCGTGCTTCACGTGAACTGCCGAAGGATACCCGCCGCTCGCCATACCAGATTTCGCCTGCGTCAGCGCGATATAATCCGCTGATAATCTTACCGATGGTTGACTTACCGGCGCCGTTCTCGCCCAAAACGCAGTGGATCTCGCCTGCCTGGAACTGGATTGAAACATGGTTCAGCGCCTGAGTGGCGCCGAACCGCTTGCACAGTCCACTTATCCTGAGCAACGGAGAACCGGCCGGACCGACGGCGTTGCCTGTTACCTGTTCTGTCTGCATCTTCATGGCCTCACCTCAGGCTTACTGCATTGCGGGAACTTTCCATGCGGCAGGCGCAATTTCATAGGTTTCAAACGGATGTGTCGCCACATTGCTCTTGTCAAGCACCTTGTTCGGCACATTGTAATGCGCATAATTCAGTCCGTCAGTGCCCGCAGGCGCCAGATTAGGCAGGGGTTTTCCTTCCATGGCGCGGATAGCGTACTGAACAATCAGGCGTCCCATGATAATGCCCGGCTCGGAGACCACCGCCAGCATTTTCCCGTCCTCTATCATCGGTACCGCCCGTTTAACCATGGCCGAGCTGACGACGCTGGCCGTTCTGTGCTGTTGACGGATAGCCTGGACCGCGCCCATCCCCAGGGTAATTTGCGGGGTATAGATAAAATTAACCTCAGGGTTGCGCAGCATCAGATCGGACGCCTTGGTCAATCCTTCCTGCAGATCGATGCCGCCGCCAAATCCCGCTTCCACCACTGAAACCGGGGCCGCGCATTTTTTGGCCTCCGCCTTGAAACCTTCATAACGAAGGCGCACCCATTCAGCCCCCGCCGGCCCCGGGATCATGGCGACATTTTTCGGCTGGACCGGGGATTTACATACGGCATCGGCCATAAGTTTGCCAATATAGGTATCATCCTGCAGTACGCCGAAATCGATATTTTTACTGTCAACGGGGATGCCGACGGAGGCGACTTTCATACCGCTTGATTTGAGGGATTTGATGATGGGATCAAAACCGCTAAAGGCCGCCGGGGCTAACACCGCGACGTCCGCACCGATACTTTTCAACGCCTCAAGCTGGGCAAACTGCTCACGCACATTGCCATAAGCGCCCGCCACTGAAACCTGAACCACATCGACGCCGGAACGCTTGGCTTCATCTGCAATGCCGTAAATAATGCCTTTATAGAAATCATCATTCAAATGGACCACGGTCACACCGAGTTTGAAGGGCTTTTCTGCTTTAAGCGCGGGAATAATTCCGACTAATCTGTCTTCCTCCGCTTTTACGCTGGTCGTCATAACGGCAGATAAAGTCACCGATGCCAGAAAACAGCTTAGAAATAAGGGTGACCTGTGTTTTTTACCGTGAGATAGCCAATTCATCTTAAGTTCCTCGTTTTAATGCAGCTAAAGGACAACAAAGATCACCCTTGCCTAAGAGTGCTTTTGTAGTGTAAATACGCGTTATTTTTTTGGTGATAACGTTTTAATTTTGTTTGGTAAATATTTGCCCGCCATGTCGCCCGCGCGCCGCAATACTATGTCTTGACGGGTTTATTCTTTACCGGTCACCCGCGCGATGGGAATCCATTAACATGACGCAGCGCTTGCTCTATTTTTTCCGCTAAATGAATTACTGAAATAATTGCCGCGCCGCCGCCATAAATGCGCGGCTTCTTTCGAATGCAACAGAATGAGAGCATTCATTCAGTATGTGTAAATCAGCATATTTAATCCGTGCCGATAAAAACTCGGAGGTACTTTTTGGAAAAGGGGTGTCATCGCGCCCGTGAAGCATGATTACCGGGCAGGTGATGGCGGACAATACGGCCTCATCCAGGGTGGTTTCGGCTACATAACGCTGAGGGTCGCCGCTGAACATGGTATTAAAATATTCAGCATAGCCGGGTGCGAACACCACCGGCTCCCTTGCGCCGATATAGTTATCATCAATGATCGACTTATCATGAATAAGCGTGCCCAGCGTGGAAATCAGTTCATCGCGATTGGTTGGGCAGCGCCAGATACGCTGGGTGGCGGCCGTTGCGACGAAGGGCGCGCCGATAGCGCCGGTGGTCAGCACGGCGGAAACCCGCTTATCAACAGACGCCAACGAAAGGGCGATCGCCGCTGAAAGCGAATGGCCAATGATGCCGGCATCGGCCGCGCCGATATGATCCAGCATCGCCTTTGCCTGGCGAATCCACATCGGGAAATCGAAATAGGGCTGTTCCGGCTTACGGTCGCTGATGCCAAAACCGATAAGATCCATGGCAAAGACTTCATGGTCATGGGCCAGCGGCTCTAATACGCGGCTCCAGTTGCCCAAACTTGAGGCGCCGGGGCCGGATCCATGAATCAGCAGCAACGGTTTTCCTTTCCCGGCATGGTAATAGCCTACCTGCATGCCCTCAAATTCGATTGATGCCTTGTTCAATGGAACCATCATGCTAACTCCTGGCGTGCTCAACGGGGGTAAAATTGATAATACGCGGCAAAAAACTTTTTTAAAGTAAAATATGGATATTTATATGTATTATAAGTTTTATGTATGAATATCCTTTTAATTTCGCCTATGTTATTATGGGTATTGCTTGACGGGGGTTTCATATAACCTGTTGAAAAATAATAATATACCGGAGAAGGATTATGAAAGTTCTCAAAGAGGGAAGGTCGTTGAATGAGACGATATATTCTCAGGTAAGGGGATTGATTCTTACGGGACAGCTTTTGCCGGGTAATAAACTCAAGATTTCGGCCCTTGCCCAGCGCTTTGATGTCAGCATGAATGTCATCCGCGAGGCCCTGAACCGACTGGCGGGGGAATTACTGGTCGACGTTGCGCCGCAGCAAGGATTCAGCGTGCGCGGACTGAATCCTGACGAGCTTGCCGATTTAACCGAGCAGCGTATTACGTTTGAAAGCATCGCCTTGCGTAAATCCATTGAAACGCGGGATATTGAGTGGCAGGCGCGCCTGATAGCGGCTAATCACCGTCTGGTTCATACTCCCCAGACCTTGCCTGAGACACCCGCCACCTTTAATCCCGAATGGCATACGCGCCATGAGGATTTCAATTTTATCATGATGGAAAACTGCGGCAGTAAATGGCTTTTTTTGATGGTCAAGCAGCTTGCCGAGGCTTTTTCAATTTACCAGCGCGTGCTGCTGCCGGTTACGGTGGAACAGGGCGAGCGCAACAGCGATCACAACGAACTGTTGCAGGCCATCCTTGCTGAAGACGCCGACAGCGCCGTTGCCATTCTGTCCGAACATCTAAACCATACCCGCGATGTGTTGCTGAACGCGCTGGGCGCCGTCGCCTCCGCCGGACATGCCTTCGAAAGCGGTATTCGTTAACGCGACGACCCTCAGTTTTTCAGCGGGGTCGACGGACCATGTGTGACCGTCAGCGCCGCCCCAGCGCCAGGCGCCCGGCTATTCTGGTGCGGTTCATCCTCATTTTTATCAGGATGACGCAGCGAAAACTCTCTTAGGGACATCAGAACCGGCATCAGGCCGCGACCTGCGTCCGTCAGCCGATATTCCACGCGCGGCGGTTTTTGGTCGAAGTCCTGTCTGGCCACTAGCCCATGCTGCTCCAGTTCGCGCAAATGCTGGGTCAGCATTTTCCGGGTAATGGCAGGAATGTCGCGCAATAATTTCGAGCTGCGCATCGAGGGCTCGGCAAACAGGCGAAACAGTATCGCAAGCTTCCATCGCCCGGCAATCATACGCAGCGTGCGCGTGACGTGCGAGACGGAACCGTTCGGGCCAAGACACGCCTCTCGCTCTTCATCACCGACAGGCACTTTAAAGTGCCTGATTGCATCGTTCATGGTTATGCTCTCTAATCAAAATCTCATTATACCAGGGGGGCATGGCGGTGGACTTAAAGCTTGATGGAAGAGTAGCGCTCATTACGGGGAGTAGCAAAGGGATCGGTGAGGCCGTGGCCCGCGGGCTTGCCCGTGAAGGCGCGGTGGTCATCATTCATGGGCGCGACAGGATAAAAACCGAGGAGGTCGCGCACAGCATTATTGCCGGCGGGGGGCGGGCGTTTGCCGTAACGGGCGATCTGACCAGGGAAGACCAGGTTCAGCGTCTGCTTGACCAGGCGCAGCGATTTGTAAGGCCGGTCGAGATCCTGGTCAATAATGCCGGCGGTTCCGGGGAGGGCAGCGACTGGTTTACCACTCGCCCTGACATCTGGAGGGACGCGTATGATAGAAACGTCCTCGCCGCGGTAAGGGTGACCTCCGGCCTGCTGGCGGAGATGGTAAAAGCGCGCTGGGGACGGGTCATCAATATTGCCAGTCTCGCCGGGCTGATGCCGCCGCCCGCAAGGCCGGACTATTCCGCAGCCAAAGCGGCGATGGTGGCCATGACGGCATCGTTGGCGAAAGCGGTGGCGAAAGAGGGGATAACCGCTAACACCGTTTCCCCCGGCACCATTCATAGCGTCAGTCTGGATAAGGCTTTCCGCGCGGCGGCGTCCGGGCAGGGCATCGCAGGGGATGCGCCCTGGGCAGAGATTGAGCCGGCGGTATTGCCGTTGTTCGCGCAAGTGCCGACAGGGCGGGTCGGTACGCTTGAGGAAATATCCGATGCCGTCGCGTTTCTGGCAAGCCCGCGGGCCGGCTATATCACCGGAATGAACCTCAGGCTTGACGGTGGGATGTGGCCCGGGCTTTAGCGCCCGCCGCCTTCAGCGCATCCGAAAGGCCGCGGGCCAACAGCTGACGCGGCGCATCGGTGCCGTCGACGGGAAGGAGGGTTCTGCCGCGTATTTTCCAACGACCCTCCTGGCGTTCAAGCTCCCAGCGATTAACCACAACCCGATGAATGCGGTACCCGGTGGAGTAGCCGTGATTTGCCATCTCGCGCGGTTCGCCCTGTTTATCCAGTTGCAAAAGCTGCAAATAGGAGGTGACAACGGCCGTATCGCCACGTAAGTCGATAAGCGGCAGTCCGGCAAAATGCGCCAGTCCGCCTTTGATCGCTTCCTCATGCTCTGGCCTGAGAATAAATGCCGCGATAGCATTCACGCCTTTTGCGCCATCCAACCCCTCCCCGCGGTTAAAAACGCCATCCTCCGTATAGACGGAAGCGGTATATTCAGCGAGTCCGGTATCGGCGCTGGGCGGATGGGAAGCGATAAGCGCATAAATCGCCAATTTGTCTTCTATTATGCGAAGCCGTTGTTGTGTGGTGTGTCGATTTTCGTTAGCCATATATCATCCCGCGGTGGTTTAACAACCTTGCCTGTAGCGGTGTGACTATAATTTATTAAATTTGATTATATAATCCCTTGTTTTCTGCATGCAGTAATTAGATTTATTTAATAATGGGGGCTGAAAATGATAAGTCGTTCAGATTTTTTGGCGCTGAATACGTTCACCATGGTGGTGGAGACATTGAACTTCAGGGTCGTCGCGGGCAAATCGGGCTTGTCCGCGTCCGCCGTCAGCCAGCAAATCAGCGGGCTTGAGGGGCGCCTGGGGCTGCGGCTGTTTAACCGTACGACGCGTTCCGTGAGTCTTACCGACGAGGGAAGGGCGCTGTATCTTCACATCGCGCCATTACTGGAAAATCTTGCGGATGCCTTTACCCAGGCGCAGTGCCGAAGCCATATCATCAAGGGTAATATCCGCATACATGCTTTTCGCTCGGCTGCTGAAATGTATCTGGATAACAACATAGCCGCTTTTCTTTCTTTATATCCCGATGTGCGTCTTGATATCACCATCCATGATTCTCCCACCGACCTTATCGCGGGAGGTTATGATCTTTCGCTTAGGCTGGGTGAAGTTCTCGATCCCGGATTGGTCGCCGTTCCCATTGGTGAACGCTTGCATCAGATAGTCGTGGCCGCGCCGTCCTATCTTGAGAAGCATGGCGACATCAGGCGGCCGGAAGATTTACTCCAGCATAACTGCATTGGCTGGCGCTGGCCGGGGACGGTAACGCCGGAACCCTGGCAGTTTTTATATAACGGCCAACTAAAAAACATCCCGGTTACCGGGAATGTGGTGGTGGACGATCGCGAGCGACAATATCAAACGGCCATCGCGGGAATAGGCATTGCCCAGGTAACCGCGCAAAGGGTGCGCGCTCATCTCGTTTCCGGCGCGCTTCATCCTATCCTTACTGCCTGGGACGTTGAATTTGACGGATATTATCTTTGCTGGATCTCGGGAAAAACCATGTCGCCGGCGATGAGGGCATTCATTGACTGGCTGCGGCTTACGGTGATTTGATATACAGCAGAATAAGAATGCTGGCACCAATGGATCGCCTAGGGGATGAGCAGTAGTTTCCCGGTAGTGGTCCGGCTTTCCATATCCGCGTGCGCTTTGGCCGCTTCAGCCAAGGGATATTCACCCCCTATCCTGATCTTGAGCCGACCTGTCCGAACCCAGTTGAAGAGTTGAGCTGAATGCGAACGCAGCAGTTCAGGCGTGCGGACATGATGGGAAAAGACGGCGTAGCCGATTTTAATGCTTTTGGGCAGCATCAATATATCCAGCGCGTCGGGTCCGCCGAGCACGGGGCCAAACCAGCAGAAGGTGCCCGAGATCCGAAGCGAGTCC
>NZ_DASWOM010000012.1:0-59898 GCF_036398755.1 Acerihabitans sp.
GCCGGCATAGAGTGCGCCGGCAGAGCACATCGCGGCTGGATGAGCCGCCGGGAGCGGCGAAAGTCCGGTTGCGCCTGGAGCGCAAGCCGGGCGGTCCTAAAGCCGGGATGTGGCGATGCCGGGGACCGCGCAGCGGCGCACGACCTGCCGGACGCCAGGGAGTCCAGAGGGACCGTGCGTTTACGGTTCCTCTGGTCGATTGCCTGCGCCAGGCAATACATATAGCCACCCAATGCATGGCAAGCGAAACTTTCGCAAGCCGGCATATATCCTGCTGCAAGCGAAACTCCCGCCAAGCCGGCATATATCCTGTCGCAAACGCCCCCCTTTTGTTCGAAGTTCGCAGATATATTGCGCGGGCTAATTATTGTTAATCATTCTCATTGCTGTTATCGTGCCGCAGGTAACATCCTCGTGACATATTGATTAAAGAGCCTGCGTATGAATCCCGATTCCCGTTATCTGCTAACCGATCCCGCCCAGCTGCGCGAGCATTATGCCCAACCGAATAAAGCGGTGGTGCAAAAACAGATCGATCATCTTGATAGCTATGCCCGTAGGCTGATTGCCCTGTCGCCCTTTATGATCCTCGGCACCCAGGGCGCGCGCGGTATTGACTGCTCGCCAAAGGGAGGCCAAGCGGGATTTGTCCATGTGGAGGATGATAAGACGCTGCTGCTGCCGGATCGCTCCGGCAACAATCGACTCGATGGCCTTGGCAATATCCTGCAAAATGCGTTTGTCGGCATGCTGTTCCTGATCCCGGGCTGGATGGAGGGATTTCGGGTCAACGGCAGCGCGCGCATTTCCGTGGATCCGGCGCTGTGCCTGCGCTTTGCCCAAAACGGCCAACCGGCAAAAAGCGTGATCATTATCAGCGTGGATGAGGTATTTATTCACTGCGGCCGGGCAATCAGCTTCGCCGGACTGTGGGATAACACGCAATATGCCGATCCCGCCCTGCTGCCCGGCGCGCTGGAAATCTTTAAAGCCCATGTCGCCCTGTCGGCCGAAGCCTCGCAGCGGGCCTGAAACCGCCGCTGCTTCATTCGGAGGCAAATAATTTGTCTGGCATGGATTTTGCTGTATAACGTAGCGAATGTCGTCAAAAGCTGTTTTATTGTGAGAATATTCCGCCATAAATGCGCTGCGATGGTGCGTCTATCGCACTCACATTGTGCAAATGGACACCTTGCGCCACCTATTGGTGCGTTTGAACTCACAAAATTAAAACTTTTTCATTTCAAAACATTTACATTCGGCTATTTTTTAACGGTAATCCGTTTTGATTTTACGCTTTAGGCTGGATCCAAAGCTTAACGTGATACTCATGATTGCGGCGCACTTACCCCTTGAGCGCCGTAGTGACAGCAAAGGAGTTGGAAAATGCAAATGCGCAAATTGGCTTTATCATTACTGGTACTGGGTATGGCCGGCAGCATGGCCCATGCGGAAGACCTCACGGGCACCCTGAAGAAAATCAAAGATAACGGCGTGATCGTGGTTGGCCATCGGGAATCATCGGTTCCTTTTTCCTATTATGATAACCAGCAAAAAGTCGTGGGCTATTCCCAGGCCTATTCCGATGCCATAGTGGACGCGATCAAAAAGAAAATTGACGCGCCTTCCCTGCAGGTGAAATATCTGCCAATCTCCTCGCAAAACCGTATTCCACTGCTGCAAAACGGCACCTATGATTTTGAATGCGGCTCGACCACCAATAACCTTGAGCGCCAAAAGCAGGTGGATTTTTCCAATACCCTGTTTGTGATCGGCACCCGCATCGCGGTTAAAAAAGGCAGCGCCATCAAGGACTTTTCCGACCTGGCCGGCAAGACAGTGGTTGTCACCGCGGGCACCACGTCCGAAGTGCTGCTCAACAAGCTGAACGACGAAAAGCAAATGAAGATGCGCATCATATCCACCAAGGATCATGGCGACTCATTCCGCACCCTGGAAACCGGACGCGCCGAAGCCTTTATGCTGGATGACGCCCTGCTGGCGGGCGAACGCGCCAAGTCAAAGAACCCGGATCAGTGGGATATCGTCGGCACCCCGCAGTCAAAAGAAGCCTATGGCTGCATGATGCGTAAAGACGATCCGCAGTTCAAGAAGCTGGTTGATGACACTATTGTTTCCATCCAGACCTCCGGCGAAGCGGCAAAATGGTATGACACCTGGTTCAAAAAACCGATTCCGCCGAAAAACCTGAATATGAATTTCGACATGTCCGATGACGTCAAAGCATTGTTCAAGGCCCCTAACGACAAAGCCGTAAACTAATAACGACAATAAGGGCGGGTGACTCCCCGCCCTCTCGATTGCCGGAGGCCAGGACAGACAGACGTGACGCGGCCGTTCCCCGCGCTACGGCCGCTATGGCCTTCATCAATCTTCAGGGTAGCGATGCTACCCTTTTTTACCGGAGTTTTTTTATGTCAATAAATTGGAACTGGGGCATTTTTTTTGAAGCCGCCCCTTTTGGCAACACCACCTACCTGGGCTGGCTGTGGGCGGGGTTCAAAGTCACCATCGCCGTCTCGCTATGCGCCTGGATTATCGCGCTGCTGGTCGGTTCTCTGTTCGGCATCCTGCGTACCGTTCCAAACCGTTTCCTTGCCGCTTTAGGCACCTGTTACGTCGAGTTATTCCGTAACATTCCTTTAATCGTGCAGTTCTTCATTTGGTACCTGGTGGTTCCAGAACTGCTGCCGGTCAACATCGGTACATGGTTTAAGTCCGGGCTGGATCCGAACGTCCAGTTTTTTGTCTCTTCCATGGTCTGCCTGGGATTGTTTACCGCCGCCCGCGTGTGCGAACAGGTGCGCGCCGGTATCCAGTCGCTGGCCTCAGGACAGATGGCAGCCGGGCTGGCGATGGGCCTGACCCTGCCGCAAACCTATCGTTACGTGCTGCTGCCGAATGCCTACCGCGTGATAGTGCCGCCGATGACCTCGGAAATGCTTAACCTGGTGAAAAACTCCGCGGTGGCTTCCACCATCGGCCTGGTGGATATGGCGGCGCAGGCAGGCAAGCTGCTGGATTATTCCGCCCATGCGTATGAGTCTTTTACCGCGATAACCATCGGCTACCTGATCATTAATGCGGTGATCATGTTTGCCATGAATCTGGTGGAGAAAAAAGTACGTTTGCCCGGTCATGCAGGAGGTAAATGATGTACCAATTTGACTGGAGTACCATTGTCCCCAGCCTGCCTTACATGATGCAGGGCATGCTGCTAACGCTGAAAATCACCTTTACCGCCGTGTTCGTCGGCATTGTCTGGGGCACCGTGCTGGCGGTAATGCGCCTGTCGCCGCTGTGGCCGGTAAGCTGGTTTGCCAAACTATACGTTAATCTATTCCGCTCGGTGCCGCTTTTGATGGTTCTGTTGTGGTTTTATTTAGTCGTTCCCAGTTTTTTGCAGAAGGTGCTGGGACTGTCGCCCAAGACCGATATCCGGCTGATTTCGGCCATGGTGGCCTTCTCGCTGTTTGAAGCGGCGTACTATTCCGAGATTATCCGCGCCGGGATTATCAGCATCGCGCGCGGCCAGGCGTCGGCGGCGCTGGCGCTGGGCATGACGCCCTGGCAGTCCATGCAGCTGGTGGTATTGCCGCAGGCGTTTCGCGCCATGGTGCCGCTGCTGCTGACCCAGGGTATCGTCCTGTTCCAGGATACGTCGCTGGTGTATGTATTAAGCCTGGCGGACTTTTTCCGCACCGCGTCGTCGGTGGGCGAGCGCGACGGCACCCAGGTGGAAATGATCCTGTTTGCCGGCGCGGTATATTTTGTTATCAGCCTCAGCGCTTCCCTGCTGGTAAACTATTTGAAGAAAAGGACGGTTTGATGATTTCCCTGAAAAATATTTCTAAATGGTACGGTCATTTTCAGGTTCTGAACGATTGCTCGACCGAAGTGCAGACCGGCGAAGTGGTCGTGGTCTGCGGACCTTCAGGGTCGGGTAAATCCACGCTTATCAAAACCGTCAACGGGCTGGAACCTATCCAGCGCGGCCAGATCATGGTCAATGATATCGTCGTCAACGACAAGCGCACCAACCTGGCCCAGCTGCGCGCCAAAGTGGGCATGGTATTCCAGCATTTTGAACTGTTTCCGCATCTGTCGATCATCAACAATCTGACGCTGGCGCAGGTTAAAGTGCTAAAGCGCAATAAGGACGCCTCGCGCGAGAAAGGCCTGAAACTACTGGAACGGGTGGGTTTGTCCGCCCAGGCCAACAAATTCCCCGGCCAGCTTTCCGGCGGCCAGCAGCAGCGGGTGGCGATTGCCCGCGCCCTGTGCATGGACCCGGTGGCGATGCTGTTCGATGAGCCGACCTCGGCGCTGGATCCGGAAATGATCAATGAAGTGCTGGACGTCATGGTCGAGCTGGCGCAGGAAGGCATGACCATGATGGTGGTCACCCACGAAATGGGCTTTGCCCGCAAGGTGGCCAACCGGGTGATCTTTATGGACGAAGGCAAGATCGTCGAGGATACGCACAAAGAAGCATTCTTCCAGGATCCGCAGACCGACCGCGCCCGCGATTTCCTGGCGAAAATACTGCACTAAGCGCCCACGGCGGTCCGCGCACAGGATGGCGGGCCGCCGAGGAAGGGTTGCTCCGGCGCGAGGCGTTCCGACCGGCAGCGGACGCCGGCCGCGGGTAAGGCTCCGGCCTTGCCGTAATCGGTTATTGAAACGGCCGGCGCTGGAACTGATCAAATCCGCATTCCGGGCACAGCGGCAGGACTTCCGGCGTATAAAACGCCAGGGAATGGCGGCACCGTTCGCAGACAAGATTGCCCAGCCCGACCACCTCCCCGCTGCTGTACACGCCGTGATGGCTGACATCTTTAAAAACTTCCTGCCATTCCAGCTGGGTTTTATCGGTGATATCCGCCAGTTCCTGCCACAGGCTCTCCTTGATGACCCGGGTAAACACGCTATCGGTATCCTCGGCGCGGCTCTCATCATAGCTGCGGGCAAACTCTTCCAGATCGCGGCGTACCGCCCGGGTAACGTTATCCACTTCCGCCGGCGTTAAATCGCCGGTGGCCAGCAAACGCTGGCGCGCATCCTCCACCAGCGTATCGATATTCCTTTCCCCCTGCTCAAGCTGTTGGCTTAGCGAGGCCAGCAATTGGCGATAATATTGAGCCACCTTATCCATCGTCTTCTCCTGAAATCCGCCAGCATCACCCGAAATGGCCTTCTGGCCGGAACAAATTAGGTATCATGCTGATAATTTTAGTCTATAACGGTAAACTCATTCGGTATAAAGCATGGCGCAACGCATTAATTCGTCCGGATCCGTCCTTATGTGGCAGAAATACGCCTCAGGGTGGCGCTGGGTGTTGTTGCCGCCGTTGCTTATCAGCTATGCTATGCGGATCTTTTGTTATCAACGTTCGGTAGACAACGCGAGCGTAGCTGTATTTTCACTATAGGACCACTGGCTGCCATGCAAGAGCAATATCGCCCGGAAGAGATAGAATCCCACGTCCAGCTTCACTGGCATGAACACCAAACCTTCAAGGTTACCGAGGATACGGGCAAGGAAAAATATTACTGCCTTTCCATGCTCCCTTATCCCTCCGGCCGCCTGCACATGGGCCACGTGCGCAACTACACCATTGGCGATGTTATCGCGCGCTACCAGCGCATGCTGGGCAAGAACGTGCTGCAGCCCATCGGCTGGGACGCCTTCGGCCTGCCGGCGGAAGGCGCGGCGGTCAAGAACAATACGGCGCCGGCGCCCTGGACCTACGATAATATCGCGTATATGAAAACCCAGCTTAAACTGCTGGGCTTCGGTTATGACTGGGACCGCGAGGTCACGACCTGCCGGCCGGAATATTATCGCTGGGAACAGTGGTTCTTTGCCCGGCTGTATGAAAAGGGCCTGGTGTATAAAAAGACTTCGGCGGTCAACTGGTGCCCCCATGACCAGACGGTGCTGGCCAACGAGCAGGTTATAGAAGGCGGCTGCTGGCGCTGCGGCACCAAGGTCGAGCGCAAGGAAATACCGCAATGGTTTGTGAAAATCACCGCCTACGCCGATGAACTGCTGTATGGACTGGACACCCTGGAAAGCTGGCCGGAACAGGTGAAAACCATGCAGCGCAACTGGATTGGCCGCTCCGAAGGGGTGGAGATCCGGTTTGCGGTGGCGCACAGCGAGGAAACGCTGTCGGTTTACACCACCCGTCCCGATACTTTCATGGGCGTGACCTACCTGGCCGTCGCCGCCGGCCATCCCCTGTCGCTGGCGGCCGCCGCCGGCAATCCGGCCCTGGCCGATTTTATCGCCGAGTGCCGTAATACCAAAGTGGCCGAAGCCGAAATGGCCACCATGGAGAAAAAAGGCATGGCGACCGGGCTGTTCGCCATACATCCGTTAAGCGGTGAATCGGTGCCGATATGGGTCGCCAATTTTGTGCTGATGGAATACGGCACCGGCGCGGTAATGGCCGTGCCCGGCCACGATCAGCGCGATTGGGAATTCGCCGCGAAATATCATTTGCCGATTAAAGCGGTGATCCTGGCCGCCGACGGCACCGCGCCGGATCTCGGCCAGCAGGCCATGACCGAAAAAGGCGTGCTGTTCAACTCCGGCGAATTCGACGGCCTGGATCATGGCGCCGGCTTTAACGCCGTCGCCGATAAGCTGGTGGCCGCCGGCGTCGGCGAGCGTAAAGTCAATTACCGCCTGCGCGACTGGGGCGTTTCGCGCCAGCGTTACTGGGGAGCGCCGATTCCGATGGTCACCCTGGAAGACGGCACCGTTATCCCGACCCCCGACGATCAGCTGCCGGTGCTGCTGCCGGAAGATGTGGTCATGGACGGGATTTCCAGCCCGATAAAAGCCGATCCCGAATGGGCGAAAACCACCGTCAACGGCAGGCCGGCGCTGCGCGAGACCGATACCTTCGATACCTTTATGGAATCCAGCTGGTACTACGCGCGCTACACCTGCCCGCATTACGATACCGGCATGCTGGACCCCGCCGCCGCCAATTACTGGCTGCCGGTGGATCAATATGTCGGCGGCATCGAACATGCCATCATGCACCTGATGTATTTCCGCTTTTATCATAAGCTGCTGCGCGACGCCGGCCTGGTCAGTTCCGATGAACCGGCTAAACGCCTGCTGTGCCAGGGCATGGTGCTGGCGGACGCGTTTTATCACCTGGGCGACGGCGGCGAACAAATCTGGATCTCGCCGGTGGATGTCGAGGTTGAACGCGATGATAAAGGCCGCATCGTCAAAGCCGTCGGCAAGGATGGACGCGAGCTGGTGTATGCCGGCATGAGCAAGATGTCGAAATCGAAAAACAACGGCATCGATCCGCAAATCATGGTGGAAAAATACGGCGCCGATACCGTGCGTCTGTTTATGATGTTCGCCTCGCCGGCGGAAATGACGCTGGAATGGCAAGAGTCCGGCGTCGAGGGGGCCAACCGTTTTCTGAAACGCGTCTGGAAACTGGTCTACGATCATACGCAGCTTGGCGCCGCCGGCCGGCTTGATGTGTCCGCCCTTGACGACGCGCAGAAGAATTTGCGCCGCGAACTGCATAAAACCATCGCCAAGGTAAACGACGATATCGGCCGCCGACAGACGTTCAATACCGCCATCGCCGCCATCATGGAACTGATGAACAAGCTGGCGCGCTTGCCGCAGGACACCGCGCAGGACCGCGCCCTGCTGCAGGAAGCGCTGCTGGCGGTGGTGCGCATGCTGTATCCGTTTACCCCCCACGCAAGCTTTGCGCTGTGGCGGGCGCTGGGCGGCGAGGGCGATATTGACACCGCCCCATGGCCTGTTGCCGATGAAACGGCTATGGTTGAAGACGCGAAGCTGGTGGTTATTCAGGTCAATGGTAAACTGCGCGGAAGAATTACCGTTCCCGCCGACGCCGACGAGGCGCTGGTGCGTGAACGCGCCGTCCAGGAACATCTGGTGGCGAAACACCTGGAAGGGTTCACGGTGCGTAAAGTGATTTACGTACCTGGCAAACTGCTTAACCTGGTTGTGGGTTAAGACAAGGAGGCGTTGTGCGACATCGTACTATAGCGTTGTTGCTGGGGTTCGCGGTGCTGGTTACCGCGGGCTGCGGTTTTCATCTGCGCGGCACCACAAAAGTGCCAAATGAATTAAAGACCTTAACCTTTAGCAGCTACGATCCCTATGGACCGCTGACCCGGGCCGTGCGCTCGCAGCTGCGGCTCAGCGACGTCACCATCGTCAAGGACAATGATCCGCGCGCCAAAAAGCTCTCGTCACTGCGCATTACCGGCTCGTCGGAAGGCCGTTCGACGGTATCGGTGTTTCAGGACGGTAAAACCGCCGAGTACCAGCTGGTGCTTGACGTGCAGGCCCAGGTGCTGACGCCGGGCAAGGATCTTTTCCCCATCCGCATCCGGGTATTCCGTTCGTTCTTTGACAACCCGCTCACCGCGCTTGCCAAGGACAATGAAAACGACATTATCCGCCAGGAACTGCGCGAACAGGCCGCGCAGCAGTTAGTGCGCAAACTGCTGGCGGTCCATGCCGCGGTTGAAGCCAACGATGCCGTGGACGCCAAGCTGCAAAAAACGGCGCAGGCCAATGCCGTGGGAACCAAGGGAACCACCGCCGCCAAACCGGGCGACGCCTCGGGCATTGAAGTGATTGAAACGCCGACCGCGGCCACGGAAGAGCAATGATCAGGCTTTACCCGGAACAGCTGGGCGCGCAGCTAAAGGAAACGCTGCGCCCTTGCTATCTGCTGTTCGGGAACGACCCATTGCTGCTGCAGGAAAGCCAGGATGCGATTCGCCGCCAGGCGCAATCGCATCAGTTCAGCGAACATTTCAGCATTACGCTCGACGCCGCCACCGATTGGGATGAAATTTTCAGTCTTTGCCAGGCGATGAGCCTGTTCGCCAATCGCCAGACCCTGCTGTTAATCCTGCCGGAAAACGGCGCCAGCGCCCCCATCGGCGAAAAATTATTGCTGCTTTCCACCCTGCTCCACCCGGATTTGCTGTTAATGCTGCGCGGCGCGCGCCTGACCCGCGCCCAGGAAAACAGCGCCTGGTTCAAGGCGCTGGGCAAGGAAGCGGTATTCATCACCTGCGCCACCCCCGAGCAGGCCCAGTTGCCCCGCTGGCTGGCGACGCGCGCCAAAGCCATGAACCTGACGCTGGACGATGCCGCCAGCCAGCTGCTTTGCTATTGTTATGAAGGCAATCTGCTGGCGCTGTCGCAGGCGCTGGAGCGGTTGTCGCTGGTCTTTCCCGACGGCAGCCTGACCCTGCCGCGGGTGGAAACGGCGGTCAACGACGCGGCGCATTTTACCCCGTTTCACTGGGTGGACGCGCTGCTGGGCGGCAAGAGCAAACGGGCGGCGCATATTCTCAGGCAGTTGCGCCATGAGGCCAGCGAACCGGTGATTCTGCTGCGCAGCCTGCAGCGGGAAGTGTTAACGCTCTTGGCGTTGCATCGCGACATGCGGCGCATGCCGCTGCGCGCCCTGTTTGACCAGCACAAGGTCTGGCAAAACCGCCGGGCGCTGCTGACCCAAGCGCTGCAACGCCTGTCGTCTCGCCAGCTGCACCAGGCGGTCAGCCTGATGACCAGTATGGAAATCGCCTTGAAACAGGATTACGGCTACCCGGTCTGGACCGATCTGGAATCCCTCTCGCTGCTGCTGTGCGGTAAATCCCTGCCCGAGACCCTCAATGTCTGACAACGCCGACACCACGCCGCGCGCCGCCGCGCAGGCCGGTCAACTGACCGCCATCTTCGGCGGCACATTTGATCCGATTCATTACGGCCATATCAAACCGGCCATTGCCCTCGCCAGGCTGGTGGGCCTTGAGCGCATCACCCTGCTGCCCAACAACGTACCGCCGCACCGTCCGCAGCCCGAGGCCAGCGCGCAGCAGCGCCTGACCATGGTGCAGTTGGCGATAGCCGACACCGCGGGGTCGCTGTTCGACATCGACGATCGCGAGCTGCGGCGCGATAACCCGTCCTGGACGGTGGAAACCTTCGAAACCCTGCGCCGGGAGCGCGGCGCCGAAGCGCCGCTGGGTTTTATCATCGGCCAGGATTCCCTGCTGACGCTGCCGCAGTGGCACCGGGGCCTGGAACTGCTGGATAGCTGTCATCTGCTGGTTTGCGCCCGGCCGGGATATGGCGGTAAGATGGCGACACCGGCATTGCAAGCCTGGCTCGAGTCCCGGTTGACCGGGGATATCAGTCAACTGCACCGGCAGCCCGCCGGGCTTATCTACCTGGCGCCGACGCCGGAGCTGTCAATTTCCGCCTCATTGATTCGCGAACGCCGCCACGCCGGACTGCGCTGCAACGATATGCTTTCGCCGTCGGTGCAACGCTATATTGATGAACAGGGCTTATATCGCTAGCGTTTGGCCCATGCTATACTGCGCGGCTTAATTCTTCGGCTGAAGTTTACGCTTTTTCCCGCCCGCCGCCTTTGGCGGGCCGGTCCCTGCGCCGGCCGCGGAATCCCGGTCAGTCAGTTCTGGCATATCCGTCAGACAGCCAACCTCTACATTTGCGGCGTCCATCGCGACAACGCAGGCAAAGCACACCGAAGGGGGAACCTTTGCAAGGTAACACGCTCAAAGAATTCGTCATTGATAAAATTGATGATTTGAAAGGCCAGGATATTATTTCCATCGACGTACGCGGTAAATCCAGTATTACCGACTGCATGGTCATCTGCACCGGTACATCCAGCCGTCATGTGATGTCCATCGCCGACCACGTAGTACAGGAGTCCCGCACCGCCGGCCTGATGCCCCTGGGCGTCGAAGGCGAGAAAATCGCCGACTGGATAGTGGTCGACCTGGGAGACGTGATAGTCCACGTCATGCAGGCGGAAAGCCGCAATCTTTATGAGCTGGAAAAGCTCTGGAGCTGACCGGTGAGACTGCAGCTTATCGCGGTGGGCACCAAAATGCCGGATTGGGTGCAGACCGGCTTTACCGATTATATGCGTCGCTTTCCCAAGGATATGCCGTTCGAACTGAATGAAATTCCGGCCGGCAAGCGGGGCAAGAATGCGGACATCGGCCGGATTCTGGAAAAAGAAGGCGAACTGATGCTGGCGGCGGTTGGCAAAGGAAACCGCATCGTGACGCTGGATATCCCGGGCACGCCTTGGGAAACCCCGTTGCTGGCGCAACAACTGGAACGCTGGAAGCAGGACGGCCGTGACGTCAGCCTGCTTATCGGCGGTCCCGAGGGGCTGGCGCCGGCTTGCAAAGCGGCCGCGGAGCAAAGCTGGTCGTTATCGCCGTTAACCTTGCCTCATCCTTTAGTTCGGGTGTTAGTCGCGGAGAGCCTGTATCGTGCCTGGAGCATTACCACCAACCATCCATATCACCGGGAGTAAACCGGTGAAGATGTGCAGAGTGAAATAACCCCGCGGAATGAAAATAGATCATAACCCCTTTCGCGACTATTCAGCTGAGTCGGCACTGTTTGTCCGCCGGGCGCTGGTGGCATTTCTCGGTATCCTGGTTTTAAGCGGGATATTGATCGCCAATCTCTATCACCTGCAGATTACCCGTTTTGAAGACTATCGCACCCGCTCCAACGAAAATCGCATCAAGCTGGTGCCTATCGCCCCCAGCCGCGGCATCATCTACGATCGCAACGGCATCCCGCTGGCGCTGAACCGCACCATTTACCAGTTGGAACTGATGCCGGAGAAAATCGACGACCTGAAAGGGACCATCGACGCGCTCAGGCCCATTGTCGATTTGACCGACGACGATATCGCCAACTTCAAAAAAGAGCGCAGCCGCTCGCACCGGTTTACCTCCCTGCCGCTTAAGGTCGGCCTGACCGAGGTGCAACAGGCCCGCTTTGCGGTAAACCAATTCAATTTCCCGGGCGTGGAAGTCAAAGGCTACCAGCGGCGCTATTATCCTTACGGCTCGGCGCTGACCCATGTCATCGGCTACGTCTCCAAGATAAATGATAAAGACGTCGAGCGGCTGGACAAGGACGGTATCCTGGCCAACTACGCCGCCACCAATGATATCGGCAAGCTCGGCATCGAGCGCTTTTACGAGAACACCCTGCACGGCAAGACCGGGTACGAAGAGGTGGAAGTCAACAACCGCGGCCGGGTGATCCGCCAGTTGCATGAACAGCCGCCCCAGGCCGGGAAGGATATCTACCTGACGATTGACCTGCACCTGCAGACCTATATCGAGAAACTGCTGGCCGGCAGCCGGGCGGCGGTCATAGTGGCCGATCCGCGCGACGGCGGCATTCGCGCGCTGGTGTCCAATCCCAGCTATGATCCCAACCTGTTTGTCGACGGCATCACCAGCAAGGACTATCGCAACCTGTTGCAGGACGAAAACCGGCCGCTTATCAACCGCGCCACCCAGGGGGTCTACCCGCCCGCCTCCACCGTCAAGCCCTATATCGCGGTATCCGCCCTGACCCTGGGCACCATTAACCGCAGCTACTCGCTGTTCGATCCGGGTTGGTGGCAACTGCCCGGTTCGGAAAAACGCTATCGCGACTGGAAAAAATGGGGACACGGCCGGCTTAACGTCACCAAGGCGCTGGAGGAATCGGCGGATACTTTTTTCTACCAGGTGGCCTATGACCTGGGCATCGACCGGCTATCGGAATGGATGTCCAAGTTCGGCTACGGCTCCTACACCGGGATCGACCTGTCGGAGGAGCGTGCCGGCGTGATGCCGACCCGGGAATGGAAACTTATGCGCTTTAAAAAGCCCTGGTACCTGGGCGATACCATCCCGGTGGGCATCGGCCAGGGTTACTGGACCGCCACGCCGGTGCAAATGTCCAAGGCCTTGATGTCGCTGATTAATGACGGCGCGGTGCGTATCCCGCATTTGCTGTACAGCACCCGGGAGAACGGCCAACTGGTGCCTTATAAACAGCCGGAGCATACCCAGATCGGCGACCCGCATTCCGGTTATTGGGAAGTGGCCAAGGACGGCATGTACGGCGTCGCCAACCGCGCCAACGGCACGGCGCGCAAAAGTTTTGCCGATTCGCCGTATAAAATCGCCGCCAAATCGGGCACCGCGCAGGTGTATGGCCTGAAGGCCAATGAAGTGTATAACGCCCATAAAATTGCCGAACATCTGCGCGATCATAAGCTGATGACCGCGTTCGCCCCGTATGACAAACCGACGGTGGCGGTGGTGGTGATCCTGGAAAACGGCGGCATCGGCCCGGCGGTCGGCACCATTAC
Organism: Acerihabitans sp.; assembly: GCF_036398755.1. Taxonomy (NCBI): domain Bacteria; kingdom Pseudomonadati; phylum Pseudomonadota; class Gammaproteobacteria; order Enterobacterales; family Pectobacteriaceae; genus Acerihabitans; species Acerihabitans sp. The sequence goes on from NZ_DASWOM010000012.1 coordinate 13,269, forward strand.
CCGCCAGATCCTGGACCATATCATGCTGGGCGACAATACGACGGATTTACCGGCCGAGCAGCCTGCTCCGCCCGGCACTGAAGGTGATTAACCATGACCGATAACCAGCAAAACGGGGCGTTCTGGAATAAGCTCCATATCGATGTGCCTTTCCTGTTTCTGATTACGCTGCTGCTGGCCTATAGCGCCATGGTCATGTGGAGCGCCAGCGGCCAGGATGTCGGCATGATGGAGCGCAAGATCGGCCAGATTTTCATGGGCCTGCTGGTGATGCTGGTGTTGGCGCAGGTGCCGCCGCGGGTTTACGAGGCCTGGGCGCCCTATCTGTATATTATCAGCGTGGTCCTGCTGGTGGCGGTGGACGCCTTCGGGCAGATCAGTAAAGGCGCCCAGCGCTGGCTGGACCTGGGGTTTGTGCGCTTCCAGCCGTCCGAGATCGCCAAAATCGCGGTACCGCTGATGGTGGCGCGGTTTATCAACCGCGACAGCTGTCCGCCTTCGCTGAAGAATACCGCCATCGCCCTGGTGCTGATTTTTCTGCCCACGCTGCTGGTGGCGGCGCAGCCCGACCTCGGCACCGCCATTCTGATCGCCGCCTCCGGGCTGTTCGTGCTGTTTCTCTCCGGCATGAGCTGGAAGCTGATTGGGGTGGCGGCGCTGCTGGTGGCGGCCTTTATCCCGATCCTGTGGTTCTTTCTGATGCATGACTACCAGCGCGATCGCGTCATGATGCTGCTCGATCCGGAGACCGATCCGCTCGGCGCCGGTTATCATATCATTCAATCCAAAATCGCCATCGGCTCCGGCGGGCTGAGCGGCAAGGGCTGGCTGCACGGCACCCAGTCCCAACTGGAATTCCTGCCGGAGCGCCATACCGATTTTATTTTCGCCGTACTGGGCGAAGAGCTGGGCTTGATTGGCGTTCTGGTGCTTTTAGGGTTATACCTGTGCGTAATCATGCGCGGACTGGTGATCGCCGCCAAGGCGCAAACCACCTTCGGTCGGGTTATGGCGGGGGGTTTGATGCTGATTTTGTTCGTTTATGTCTTCGTGAATATCGGCATGGTAAGTGGTATCTTACCGGTGGTCGGCGTTCCGCTGCCGCTGGTGAGCTACGGTGGCTCGGCATTAATCGTACTGATGGCGGGGTTTGGTATCGTCATGTCGATACATACTCATCGTAAAATGTTGTCTAAAAACTTATAGAGGTGAGCAATGCGTAAGGAATGGCACTGGATCGGCGTGATAGGGTTATTGCTCACGGCCTGTAGCACGACGGAGACGACGCAGCAGCAGCAGGCGCCCGCCGCGGCATACAACGGGCCGGTGGTTGAGATAAGCGGCGTGGAGCCGCGCTACGAGCCTTACAACCCGGCCACCAGCCAGGACTATGAAGTCAACGGCAAAACTTATCGCATTATCAAAAACCCGCAGAACTACAGCGAAACCGGCCTGGCCGCATGGTATGACGCCGAATCCAGCGGCAGCAGCGTTACCGCCACCGGTGAGCAGTTCGACGCCGGCGCCCTGACCGCCGCGCATCCCACCCTGCCCATCCCAAGCTATGTGCGGGTGACCAATATCAGCAACGGCCGTCAACTGGTGGTACGGGTCAACGATCGTGGGCCCTATACCCCTGGGCGCATTATCGATCTGTCGCGCGCGGCGGGCGACCGCCTGAATATTTCCAATAACAGCAAGGTGCGGGTCGACTTTATCCAGGTGGCGCCGGACGGCACGCTGTCCGGCCCCGGCACCGTCGGCACCGTGGTGGCTAAACAGAACTATGCGCTGCCGCCGCGGCCCGACCTGGGTACCGGCGCGATGGGCACGCCGGTCATGCAGTCGTCCGCGCCGCCGGTCGATAGCGGCGCGGTTCGCCAGGTGGCCGATCCTACGCCGGCGAACGATGACGCCGACGGCGCGCCGTTAGCCGCCGGAGGCGGTCGCGGCGGCGGCTTTCTCGGCGCCCCTTCCGCTCTGCCGCCCGGCGTGATTGAAAGCAGCCAGCCCGAACCGGCCATCGCTTCACCGGCGGCGGCGCAGCCGTCATCCTATTCCACGGGCGCGGCAACGACCCACGCCGCCATCGCCCCGCCCTACGTAACCCAGCCGCCGCCCGTTTCAGCGGGCGCCACGGCATCGCCGGGCGCGACGACGCGTACCACGGCCGTGGCCGCACCGGCGGCCTCGCCCGCGGCGGCATCCGGCCGTTACGTGGTGCAGGTCGGCGCAATCGGCGACCGGCAGCGCGCGGTCGCCTGGCAGCAAAGCCTGAGCCAGAAATTCGGCGTGCCGGGCAAGGTCACCGCCAACGGCGCGCTGTACCGGGTGCAACTGGGGCCGTTCAGCTCCCGGCAGCAGGCCGTCGGCGTACAGCAGCGCCTGGCCGGCGAAGCGCAGCAGCAATCGTTTGTCACCACGGCGCCGGAATAGCCGGGGTGCGGGCCGGCTGAAACATTCTTAAAAGGTTCTCCCCGACGGGTAACGGATTGCCTGATGCCGGCCTTTTTTACTTCTGCTATAGTGTGGCACGATTTTAACTTACTCCCACGGATGCTGTTGTCCCGACATGAATAAAGTAATGAGCCATCTTTTATTCAGGCGCTTAGCCTTAAGCACCCTTATTGCGCTGATCCCCCTTTCAAATAGCCATGCCGATGATGTGAATCTGAAGACCATGATTCCCGGCGTGCCGCAAATTGATGCCGAAACCTATATCCTGATCGATTACAACTCCGGCAAGGTACTGGCGGAGCAGAATGCCGATACCCGTCGCGATCCGGCCAGCCTGACCAAAATGATGACCAGTTATGTCATCGGCCAGGCGATAAAATCGGGCAAAATTACCCCGAACGATATCATCACCGTCAACAAAGACGCCTGGGCGACCGGCAATCCGGTGTTCAAGGGCTCCTCGCTGATGTTCCTCAAGCCCGGCGATCGCGTGCCGGTATCGCAGCTTAACCGCGGGATTATCCTCCAGTCCGGCAACGATGCCTGCGTGGCCATGGCCGATTATGTCGCCGGCAGCCAAGACGCCTTTGTCGGCTTGATGAACAATTACGTCAAAGCGCTGGGGCTGCAAAACACCCAGTTTGAAACCGTGCACGGCCTTGACGCGCCCGGCCAGTACAGTTCCGCCCGCGACATGGCGTTGATCGGCAAAGCCCTGATCCGCGATGTGCCGGAGGAATACGCCACTTATAAAGAAAGAGAGTTTACCTTTAACAATATCCGGCAGATGAACCGAAACGGCCTGCTATGGGATACCGGCCTGAACGTCGACGGTATCAAGACCGGCCATACCGACTCCGCCGGCTTCAACCTGGTAGCCTCGGCCACCGACGGCCCGATGCGGCTGATTTCGGCGGTGATGGGCGGCCATTCGCCCAAGGGGCGCGAAAGCGAAACCCGCAAGCTGCTCACCTGGGGTTTCCGCTTTTTTGAAACCGTGGCGCCGTTGAAGGGTGGCAAGGAATTCGCCGCCGAGCCGGTGTGGTTCGGCGATACCGACAGCGTCAAGCTGGGCGTGGAAACCGACGCCTACCTGACCATTCCCCGCGGGCGGATGAAAGATCTGAAAGCCAGCTATACTTTAAACCAGAAGGAATTGCATGCGCCTCTGGCCAAAGGCCAGCAGGTGGGCACCATCAACTTCCAGCTGGACGGCAAGACCATCGATCAGCATCCGCTGGTGGTCCTGAACCAGGTGCAGGAAGGCAATATCTTCAGCCGTCTGGTGGATTACATCAAGCTGATGTTCCATCATTGGTTCGCTTAATGCCGCCACGGCTTGTCGGCGGCAAATCCGCCCCCATATAATACAGATAGCTCCCGCCCGGGCGGGGGCGGGTTTATGACCACGCCGTGCTCACGGGCACAACCCGCGTCAAATATCCCATTGCGTGGCAGTTACGCTACCGGAGCGCCAATGAAAACCAAATTGAATGAACTGCTCGAGTTTCCCTGCTCGTTTACCTATAAAGTGATGGGCGTCGCGCGTCCGGAGCTGGTCGATCAGGTGGTCGAGGTAATACAGCGCCACGCGCCGGGCGATTACACCCCGCAGGTCAAGCCAAGCAGCAAAGGCAACTACCATGCGGTGTCCATCACCATTACCGCGACCCATATCGAGCAGGTCGAAGCGCTCTATGAGGAGCTGGGCAATATCGAACAGGTCCGCATGGTTCTGTAAACCGGGAGTCGCCTGTGTCACAGGAAACCATCATTATCCGCCAGCTCGGCCTGCAGCCCTATGATGTGGTGGCGCGAGCCATGCACGTCTTCACCGACAGCCGGGACGCGTCCACGCCGGACGAAATCTGGCTGGTCCAGCATCCGCAGGTGTTCACCCAGGGGCAGGCCGGCAAAGCCGAGCATATCCTGGCGCCGGGCGCCATTCCGGTTATCCAGAGCGACCGCGGCGGCCAGGTCACGTTTCACGGCCCCGGCCAGCAAATCCTGTACGTCCTGCTAAACCTCAAGCGCCGCAAGCTGGGCGTGCGCCAGCTGGTCACGCTGCTGGAGGACACGGTGGTGGACACCCTGGGCCAATTCGCCATCGCGGCGCGCGCGCGCGCGGACGCGCCGGGGGTCTATGTGAATGACGATAAAATTTGTTCGCTGGGATTGCGTATTCGCAAGGGCTGTTCGTTCCACGGCCTGGCGCTGAACATCGCCATGGATCTCTCGCCCTTCCTGCGGATCAATCCCTGCGGCTACGCCGGGTTGCGCATGACCCAGGTGAGCGATCTGGCGGCGGGCACCCGCGTGGACGACGTGGCGCCGGTGCTGACCAGGGTATTTCTGCAACGGCTGGGCAATCCTCCCACCCGTATGCTGCCCTGGCGCGCCGGGGATTATCCCGCCGAGCTGGACCCGGTTTCGCAATAATCGCTTTTTTGGGCTGAAAGCATGCGCTTAACCATGTTATAATTTTTGACGTTTTATCAAATTTATTTGAACAATCACGTAACAGCGTTGGTGATGACATTGATGCTGGCACATTCGGGACGGGACCTGCGAGACTATGACTAAACCGATACAGATGGAACGCGGCGTTAAATACCGCGACGCCGATAAGATGGCTCTAATCCCGATTAAAACCGTGGCGGTAGAGCGTCAGGAAATGCTGCGTAAACCGGAATGGATGAAGATCAAACTGCCGTCGGACTCCACGCGTATCCAGGGTATCAAGGCCGCCATGCGAAAAAACGGCCTGCACTCCGTCTGCGAGGAGGCATCGTGCCCGAATTTGTCCGAGTGTTTTAACCATGGCACCGCCACCTTTATGATCCTCGGCGCCATCTGCACCCGCCGCTGCCCGTTCTGCGACGTGGCCCACGGCAGGCCGACCCAGCCCGACGCCAATGAGCCGGAAAAACTGGGGCAAACCATTGCTGATATGGGGCTGCGCTACGTGGTGGTCACCTCGGTGGATCGCGACGACCTGCGCGACGGCGGCGCCCAGCATTTTGCCGATTGCATCACCGCCATCCGGGCGAAAAACCCCACCATCAAAATTGAAACGCTGGTGCCTGATTTCCGCGGCCGCATGGATCGGGCGCTGGAGATCCTGAACGCCGCGCCGCCGGATGTGTTTAACCATAATCTGGAAAATGTGCCGCGGCTCTACCGCCAGGTGCGTCCGGGCGCCGACTACAACTGGTCGCTGAAACTGCTTGAGCGCTTCAAGGAAGCCAATCCCGACCTGCCGACCAAATCCGGCCTGATGGTGGGCCTCGGCGAAACCAACGCGGAAATTGTCGAGGTCATGCGCGATCTGCGCCGTCACGGCGTAACCATGCTGACCCTGGGCCAGTATCTGCAGCCCAGCCGTCATCATCTGGCGGTGAAGCGTTACGTCAGCCCGCAGGAATTCGACGAAATGAAGGCGGAAGCCATGGCGATGGGCTTTACCCACGCGGCGTGCGGTCCGTTCGTGCGTTCGTCATACCATGCCGATCTGCAGGCCAAGGGCATTGAGGTAAAATAACCGGCGCCCTATCCCGTTAACCGCGGGTTACGGGCAGCAAAAAGGATGGTGTGGCACCATCCTTTTGTCTGGATCTGCAATCAAAGCCGGTTTAGTCTTTACGTTCCGTAACCTGCGGGGCCGCGGTTTCATCAGCCTGGGTTTTCGGGGCCGCCGCATCGTCGCTGCCCATCGCCTTTTTGAAACCTTTGATTGCCGCGCCGAGGTCGCCACCCAGGCTGCGCAGCTTATTGGTGCCGAACAACAGCACAATCAAGGCGCCGATGACTAACAATTTGGTAATGCTTAAACCTTCCATACTCACCTTCTTGATTAATGCTTGCTGATAAAACCAGCGATTGATACATAATAATCGCTTTTTACGCTATTTCCCACGCTTTACCACAGATATCTGTAACAGATTTACATACCGGCGCATTATTGCCGCGTATAAGGCCCGGCCGGTTACAGAAACCGGCTGAGAAAGGCGCGGGTGCGCGGATGCCGGGGATTAACCAGTACCTCCCCGGGTACGCCCTGTTCAACCACCACGCCCTGATCCATAAACACCACCCGATCCGCCGCCTCCCTGGCGAAACCTATCTCGTGGGTCACCACGATCATCGTCAGTCCCTGATCCGCCAGGCTGCGCATGGTGGCCAGCACCTCGCCCACCAGCTCCGGATCCAGCGCGGAGGTCGGTTCGTCAAACAGCATCAGCTTGGGCCGGATGGCCAGCGCCCGGGCGATAGCCACCCGCTGCTGCTGGCCGCCGGAAAGATGGCGCGGATAGGCATCGGCCTTTTCACTCAATCCGACCGTTTGCAGCAGCTCGCGCGCGTAGCGCACGGCGTCGCGGCGGCTTTGTTTATGTACGCCGATCGGCGCTTCGATAATATTTTGCAGCACCGTCATGTGGGGATACAGATTAAACTGCTGGAACACCATGCCGATCTCCTGGCGTTGGCGCGCAATGGCGCGCGGGGAGAGTTTATGCAGCACCCCCTTGCGCAGCTCATAGCCCACCTGGTGGTCGCCGACGATGATCGATCCCTGGTTTATATCCTCCAAATGGTTAATACAACGCAGAAAGGTCGACTTTCCCGAACCGGAAGGTCCGAGGATCACCACCACCTCGCCCGGATGAACCTCCAGGTCGATGCCCTTGAGCACCTCATGCTCACCATAGCTCTTGTGCACGTCCACCGCGCGGACCAGCGGAACGGAAGTTTGCCGCATCATTATTTTTCTCCCGCCAGGGTATCCGCCGGTGAAGCCGGACGCCGCCGGGTCATCGTTTCGCGGCGCAGGGTGCCGCGGGCATAGTAGCGCTCAATGGCGGACTGCGCCACGTTCAGCACCGAGGTGATGATCAGATACCAGATCACCGCCACCATCAGCATCGGCACCACTTCAAAGGTGCGGTTATAGACCGACTGCACCGAATAGAGCAAATCGCCCATGGCGATGACGCTCACCAGCGACGTGGCTTTGATCATGCTGATAAGCTGGTTGCCGGTGGGGGGAATAATCGACCGCATCGCCTGGGGAATGATAATGCGGCGCAACGCCCGGCCGCGGCTCATGCCGAACGCCTGGGTGGTTTCCACCTGGCCGGTATCCACCGACAGCAGTCCGGCGCGGATAATTTCCGCCATATAGGCGGCCTCATTAAGCGCCAGGCCGGCGATGGCGGCGGTCAGGGGCGTAATCAAATCGTTGGTGTTCCAACTGGCGTAGACCGGGCCGATAAACGGCAGGCCGAGCGTTACGCGCGGGAACAGCGTCGACAGGTTGTACCAGAAAATCAGCTGCACCAGCAGCGGCGTGCCGCGAAAGAACCAGATATACAGCCCCGCCAGGCCGCGCAGCAGCCGGTGATCGGACAGCCGGGCCACCGCCAGCAGCAGGCCGAGCACCACCCCGAGCACCATGGAGATAACGGTCAGTCCCAGCGTCACCCCCAGGCCGCGCAACACCGACGCCTCGGTAAACCATGCCCTGACCACCTGCCATTCAAAGTTTTTGTTGCCGGCGACCACCCAGATAACATCGGCGGCAATCAACAACACCACGCCCCACAAGATGGCATGGCCCAGCCGCCCCGGCGGACGCGCGTAACGCACGTCGCGCTCGCTGTTGGGCGGCGCCTGCGTGGGATCGGTAGAAGGGTCAATCATGATTTGGCACCGGGATGAGCGCCCAGGTTGCGACCCGGCGCCTTGAGCATATTGTCCTGTAGATGCCATTTTTTCATAATGGCGGCATAGGTGCCGTTGGCAAACAGCTTCTGATAGGCTTCCAGCACCACCGCGCCGAACGGCGAGTCCTTCGGCACCACCGATCCCTGGAATAAATCGTCAAACCCATTGGCCTGGCCCTGGCCGGTCAATTCCAGCTGGCCGTTGGTTTGCGCCACAAAATAGGTCAGGGGCGCCTGTGAGGAGAAAAAGGCGTCGACGCGGCCGGAACGTACCGCCAGCACCGAGGTGGGCTGATCGGTAAAGGAGGCGACGGTCACCTCCGCCTTGCCGGCCGCGGCGCAGGCGGCGGACTGTTTGCGGATAACCTGTTCGGCCGAACCGGCGGCCATCACCGCGATGCGCTTGCCGCAGGTATCCATCAGGCTGTTGATGCCGGCGGGGTTGCCCTTGGGTACCGCGAATACCACGAATTCCTGAACAAAATCGATAAAATCATTTTTTTGTTCGCGATCGGGAAAGTCGCCGATTGGACCGATGGCCATCTGGTAGCGGCCGGAATTTATGCCGCTCAGCACGCCGGACAGGCCGCTTACCGAGGCGTGTTCGATCTTGACGCCCAGCAATTGCCCCAGCGCCTGGGCCAAATCGGCGCTGGCGCCGTCCAGTGAATGGGTGCTGGTGGCTATTTCATAGGGAGGGAACGAACCGTTATTTACCGATATAATTTGCCCCGACTGCTGGATATCCTGGGGTAGTTTGGCGTGCAGCGCGGCATCCATCACCTGGACCGGCAGCGCGTCATCCGCCAGCGCGGCGCCCGAAAACGCCAGGCAGACCAGGGCGACCAGCCGTTTTTTCATTACATTCATGTTATATCCCCTGATGTCGATAGCCTATTGATGATGACCGCTCGCGTCTTCGCGCTCCCGCAGTCGCGGCGTGGCGAAACAGCGGTTCTCCAGTACCGGCAACACCCGCCGCGCGTGAGCGACCCGCTCGGCGTCAAGTTCGGCGAACACCAGCGCCGGCGCTTCCGCGGCATGGGCAATGGCGACCCCCAGCGGATCCACCACCAGGCTGTTGCCGATATTGCGCTCGCCGCACTCCCCTACCGCCACCATATAACAGGTATTCTCCAGCGCCCGCGCGGTGACCAGCACCTCCCAATGCATTTCCTTTAACGGCCCCTTGACCCAGGCGGCCGGCAGCACCAGCACCTGGGCGCCATCCAGCGCCAGCCGGCGCGCCAGCTCGGGGAAGCGCACGTCATAGCAGGTCATCAGGCCCACTTTCATACCCGCCACCTCCACCAACGGCGGCACCTCGGTACCGGGCGTGACGTTTTTCGACTCCTGTACGGCAAACGCATCGTAAAGGTGCAATTTGCGATAGCGGGCGATAATTTCTCCATTGCGGATAGCGATCAGCACATTAAACGCATGTCCGTCGCCGGTGGGCGTGTGCACGCTCATCATGGTGGTAAGCGCGGTATCACGGCTGGCGGCGCACAGCCGGCTGACGAACGGCCCGTCCAGCGGCTGGGCGGATTTGAGCACCAAATCCGGATCGGCAATGTCCCGCGCCAGGATGCCTTCCGGCAGCACCAGTAAATCGGCGCCGCCCGCAAGGGCGCGCTCCATCAGGTTGAGGCAGGTTTGCAAATTGTTTTCCCATTCCCGGCTCACCGCAAATTGTCCAAGTGCGACTTTCATTGTTCGTCCTCCTGCTGATTATGATAATGGGTAGGGAAAGAGTTCCGCCGGCGTAAGGCGGCGCGACGTCAGTCCCTGCTCAAAAAGCTCGCCGGCAAAGTCCGCCGCCATTCTCTGGTTGGCGGCAAAGCCGTTTTGATTCCAGTCCGCCGGCAGATCGCGCGCGGTACGCGCCAGATCGTCCATCAGCCAGGGGGTGGTATCGGCATATTTCACCCGCTTTTCGTGCCACAGGCGGGCCGACTCGGTGATGATGTCGCTTAACGCCCGGGGCAGCTCGGGATGGGCTTGCGCCAGCGCCGGCTTGATGCCCAGGACATGAATGCCCGGGATATACCCCACAGCCCTGAAATAATCGAGCTCCGCCTGGCGAAAATCCACCTGCAGCTGGCGCAGATCGGAGTCGGGAGCAAAAAATCCATTCGGCATAAACGGAGTAAATAACGCGTCCAGTTCCCCCGCCCGCAACAACGTCAGCAGCGGCCGCTCTCCCGGTGCCGCCTCGATGCGCCCCGCGCGGCCGAATCCGGCCAGCCGATCGACCACCGGATGATCGTCGGTCAAACGGCCGACAAACCAGGTGGCGTCTTCAATGCCCACGCCCTCGCGTTTGAGCAGGGTACGGGTCCAGGTATTACCGGAGTCCTGCCAACCGGTCAGGCCGATACGCTTGCCGCGCAACTGCCGAAGCGTCGTCAGCGGGCTGGCTTTAGTGGTGATGATGCAGCGCTGGCGAAAGCCGCGCATCAAGAAGTGCGGCAGCGCCAGCAGTGAATTATCGCCCCGGGCTACCGCCTGGGCATATCGGCTGAATGAGACTTCCCCGGCGTCGAAGTCCGCGCTTTCGGCCAGGTTATCCACCAGCGTTCCGACGCGATGGATTGCCAGTGAAAAACCTTGCGGCTTGAGATCGCCCAATGCCAGGGGAGTAAAATAATCCCAGTCCCTGACCGCCAGCCTGATAGTGTATGTCACGTTGTTCTCCCGTCCGGCGCGCTTTTTTTTTACCGGACATTAACAGTTTTAGACCATATTGCTTCAATTGATTAATTTCGATACTAAAACCACTTAGTTCAATGTACAATATTAACTTTGTTACTGTACAAAGTTTATACTTATGGATAACGCTGTTGATGCCGGCTGGCTGGCCGAGCGCATCGTCGATCGGTCGATAAAAGGCATTACCCTGGCGACCGCGGCGCTTATCGGCAGCGGCGCCATCGCCGTCGGCGTGCAATTGCCGGCGGTGCGCGAGCTGGCCGGCCTGCTGGATGTCAGCCCGGCCACCGTTTCCGCCGCCTGGGGACGGTTGCGCCGGCAAAAGGTCATTGCCGGTACCGGGCGTAACGGCGTGTGGGTGTGCGGAAATATCCTGACGCCGCGGCCGGTGCGGTTCGAGGCTATCGGCAATTTTGGCGACAATATCATGGCCGACCTGACCCTGGCCGCGCCGGATCCGGCCTGTTTGCCCGATCTGCGCGAGGCGCTGCTGCGGGGAGGACGGGCGTTAAACCTGAACAGCTATCGGCGCGAGCCGATAAGCCAGGTGCTGCAACAGGCCATCGCCCCGCGCTGGCCCTACCCCGCCGAGGCATACCTGGCGGCCGACGGCGGTTTTGACGCCATGTATCAAACCCTGCAGACCCTGATTATGCCCGGCGCGCCGGTGGCGATCGAGGATCCGACCGCCACCAGGTTACTGGATATGCTGGACAATGTGGGCGCCGATATTATCGCCGTCCCCTGCGATGAGCAGGGGCCGGCGTTGGGCGGGCTGGCGGCGGCGCTAAAGCGTAATCCGGTGGCCTTTATCTACCAGCCACGCACCCATTCCACCACCGGGCACACGGTGAGCCGGCAACGCGCCGACGACATGGCGGATTTACTGCGCGACCGCGCGACGCTTTTGATTGAGGACGACGGTATCGGCGAGCTTTCCGCGCATGCGGTCCATAGCCTGGGCAATATTTATCCGCAGCGTACCGTGCATGTGCGCTCGTTTTCCAAGGCATACGGCCCGGATTTGCGGCTGGCGGTTATCTCCGGCTCCAGCGATATCATTCGGCGTATCCAGTCGGTACGTAACTTCGGCGCCAGCTGGACCAGCAGGATATTGCAGGAAGCGGTGGCCTGGATGATGGAAGACGACGCCACCCAGCAGACGCTGGTCGCCGCCCGGCGTTGCTATGCGCAGCGGCGACGGGCATTGCTGCGCGCGCTGGCGCAGCGTGGCGTGGCGTTGCCCGATCGGGATGGACTCAGCATCCAGATTCCGGTGTCGTCGGAGCAATATGCCCTGGTGACGCTGGCGGCCCACGGTATCGCGGTGATGCCGGGCAAACGCCATAGCATTGGGCCCAGCGCCTTTATTCGGGTCTCGACGTCCCTGCTGGATGCCGATCGTGTTGAGCTGGTGGCCGATGCCATCGCGCTGGCATGCCGCCACCGCGACGACAACGCTGTTCAGTAATGGAAAGCGGTGTATAATTACGCCAGGAGATGACATTCCTCCTTTAACCGCCGTTTTGGCTGATGATGTCTGCGTTTACCTGCTCATATGGGGGACGTGGTCATTATGTTCGCCGTGCTGAGTTTTTCATTACCCTAATTAATCATAAAGGTCTTTATGCTTACCCTTTTATCAGCGGTGTTTATCGGTGGGGGAATCGGCAGCGTGTTGCGCTGGTGGCTCAGCCTTAAGCTCAGCGGCAGCGGTCTTCCTTTTCCAGCCGGGACGTTGGCGGTTAACCTTACCGGCGCGTTTGTCATCGGCCTGTGCATGGCATTATTTATCCGCACCAGCCATATCGACCCGTTCTGGAAATTATTTATCACCACCGGTTTTTGCGGCGGCCTGACCACCTTTTCCACGTTTTCCGCGGAGGTAGTGACCCTGATGATGACCGGGCAGATGCTCTGGGCAGGGGTGAACATTCTGCTGAACCTGGTCGGCTCCCTGGCCATGACGCTGCTGGCGGTGGGATTGGTGAATCTGTTCGGCCCGCCGGTGCCGTTATAACCCGGCGCGCGCGCCGTTTAATTCGCAGTATGTCGGTATGGTGACCGGGGATTTCAGGCATAAAAAAACCCGCGTTAAGCGGGTTTTCAAAAACTGGCTATCTTAAATAGCTGTAACGTCAGCAGCCGAAGGGCCTTTGGCGCCGTTAGTGATTTCGAATTCTACGCGTTGACCTTCGGCCAGCGTTTTGAAACCATTACTCTGGATGGCGGAGAAATGTACGAATACGTCTTTGCTGCCATCTTCAGGAGTAATGAAACCGAATCCTTTGGATTCATTGAACCACTTAACGCTACCTTTAATCTTAGACATCAAACTTACCTTTATATAAATGATAGACACAAGCTCTGTGTCGGGTAATAGTACATCAAGCGGCAAGCTCTTTGTCCAGCTCAAGATCGCTAAAACGTGACAAAAAAAACCAAAATAAGATTTTAACCAGGCAACAACCTGCTATTGCATATTGTAGACCAGTGATACCGCCGTTTTGGTATCGGTGTGTTTCGGCGCACTGTCCGGCGTGGTACTGTTATAGGTGACATCATAGGTCATCTTTAACGCAAAGTGGCTATTGATCGCCACGCTCAGCCCGGTTTCGGAGTTCGCCGTGATATCCTCGTTACCCAGGATGGAAACCCCTTGGATAAATTGCGTGCTGTCGGTCAACTGATAGGCGTACGATGCCGCGCCGTAGGCCAGCGCCTTGGTCTGGTTGCCGCCGCCCTGGAACTCATCATGCCTTACGCCAGGACCCGCTTCCAAACGCAGGTGGCTGACCGGCCCGTTCAGAATCTGCCGGCCGTAACCGGCGGCAAGCGTGGAACGCGAGCGATAACCGTTGAAACGATCGCTTAACCAGCTACCCTGCGTGAACAGGAAATTATCGTCATCAAGGTTATGACGCGCGCGCGCGCCGGCCTGATATTTTTCCGAAGACCGTTCATCATCGGTCGAATTATTCGCCGCTTCAGCCCAAAGGCTGTAGGCGTTGGTCGGCTGGAACCAGGTCATGGTGCTGCTTGCCGCCAGCGAAGAGCTGGTGGAGTTGCCGGACTGTGCGTTGTAGCCGGCCTGAAGATTGCCGTCGAACGTTTTTTTCGCGGTGGAAGGATCGTCCAGCGCGGTAAAGATATCCGTATCAGCAAAAGTCGAAAAACTAGCCAGGGACATTCCCAGGATAGTCAAAAGCCATACTGCCCGAGAGCGGCCATTGCGTAACATAATTTACCTATCAAATGATTTTGGGGTTTTTAAACCAGCGAGTAACGAAAGGCTGTTAGTGTAACGAATCGACACGGCAGGTGTACTGGTAATTTTTTGTAATATTGGTAACAAAAATTAATGCACCGCATTTTTTTTGCCGCTGCGGAGGATTCACCCGGCCCGGCGTATAACAAAAAAATGAGCGTTTTCAATATACTTGTATGATGATTTCTATTATTTTCACGCTAAACCTGTCCACATATCCCCTGCGGATGACCGGGCGGAACTTTTAGGATTAATCCTAAATATAGCTATCTTATTGTCAACACTGCATATATTTTTCAATTACGCTTTCCCTGCAACAAACATCCCCTGAGCGGCACAATATTTAACGTTTAACTAACAAATAAATTGCGCTTATCAGAGTCATCCAAAATAGTGCGCTGAACAGGAACACCAGTGCCCAGGCCCTATAGTGCGTAATATGCATTTTCGCGGATCCGTGAACTCATGATATTTAAGCAGACAGTATAAGATATTACGCAGGAGTCTATGGGGAGATGAAAGCGGTGAATTGGCGCTATTTCAAGCGATGAGCGGGGGCCGGCGGCAGGCCATGGCGCCCTGGCCGCCCGCGCGACGCTTAGCTATAGAGTGACAGTTCGCCCAGCGGCCGCGTTTTGAACCGACGGTGCATCCACAGGTATTGATCCGGCGCGCGCATGATTTCCTGCTCTATGATTTTATTCATATAGCAGGCAGCGGCCATTTCGTCATCCACCGGATAGTTTTCCAACTGCGGCTGGATCAGCAGGCGGTAGCCTCTGCCGTTCTTTTTACGGATCAGCACCACCGGCACCAGCTTGGGTTTCGCCAGCCTGGCCAGGGTATAGGTACCCCGGGTGGTGGCCGCCCGATCAACCGCGAAGAACGGGGCAAAAATACTGCCGCGCGGCCCATAATCCTGATCGGGGGCAAACCATACCGTTTCCCCCTGCTTCAGCGAATGGACCATGCTGCGTAAGTCCTTGCGATCCAGCATCGCCTTGTTGGAGCGCATGCGGCCCCAGGTCTGCACCAGCTCCATGGCTTTATTATTATGCGGACGGTACATGGCCATCATCGGCTGGCACAATCCCATGGCGCGACCGCCCAACTCCAGCGACATAAAATGGATGCCGATAACCATAACGCCCTGGTTGTGTTCATTGGCCCGCTGCAGATTGTGCAGACCGTAGACATCAAACCAGCGTTTGACCCTGGCATCCGGCCAAAACCAGGCCATGCCGGTTTCCATCAGGCCCATACCGGCGGAAGTGAAATTATTGATAATGGTCCGCTCGAGCTTTCTTTTATCCATGGTGGGAAAGCAGAGTTCCAGGTTGCGCCGGGTTATGGCGGCCCGGCGTTTCATAAACGGCATCGATAAACGGCCAAGCCAGCCGCCCAGGGTGTACAACACTGGATAGGGTAGCTGCACCAGCAGGAATAACACACCCAGGCCAAACCAGGTCAGCCAGTAGCGGGGATGCAGGAGCGAAAGGGAAAATTTTTGCGGGTGTGCCATTTCATCGGTTCTTCATAATGTTGTTGGGAGCGCCCTATGACGCCCGCCATGATTCTAACCCTACTTATTAAGCCATTTATCGCCAACGTTTATCAGCGAAAAATTCTGATAATTCTTTTCCTGGGAAGGAAGATAGCCGCACTGACGAGAGCATGGGGCGCGACCCCACTGATTATCCCCCATATTACCATATACCGGGTCGAGATTTACCTAAAATGACACGAGGTTATTCACCCGCCCCGTCTGGGCGGACATAATTGATAACGATTACTGACGGAATTCAAGCTCTAGGGTATTAACGCCGCTGCCGGCTTCTTGAATCGCAAGCCGAGCACCAGGGGCACCACGCTCACGTAAACGACGACCACCGACAGCCAGATTGCGCCGGGCCAGTGCGCCCTGAAAACGAAATAGAGGCTCGAGAACCCCAGCGGGCAGACTATCGAGGCCAGACTCAAGGCCGAGGCGATCACGCCCTGGAACTGCCCCTGCTGGCTCTCATCCACCTGCCGGGTGGCCAGCGACTGCAGGGCCGGCGCGCCAATTCCGCCGAGGGCGAATACCGGCATGATGGCGAAAATCATCCAGCTCCGGGTGGCGAAGGCCATAACGATCAGGGCGATGCATGTGCCGGCGACGCCCGTCAGAATGGTCGCGCGCTCACCCATGAGCTTCACCGCGGGGCCGGGCAGGAATGCCTGGGCCAGCGTTTGGCAGACACCGAAGGCGCCGAGTGAAAGGCCGATCCAAAGTCCGTTCCACTGAAAGGCATCGCCGCCCCAGAGCGCCCAGCAGGTACCGTAGACCTCGCCTGCGGCGCTGAAGACGAAAAAGATAAGGGTGATGGGCAGCAGGCTTTTTACCTCGAATACCCAACGCAGCGGCCGCAGAGGGTTCAGCGCCGCCAGGTCGATTTTGCCCCGGGTCGGTGTGCGCGACTCCGGCAGCATCAGGAACGCCAGCAGAAGATTAGCGGCGTTCAGCGCCGCCGCCGCCATAAAGGGCAGGCGCAGCCAATAATCGCCGAGAGCGCCGCCGAGCACGGGACCGATAATGAAGCCGATGCCGAACATTGCGTTGAAAAGGCCAAAGCGGCGCGCGCGCATATCCTCGGGAGAGATGTCGGTGATATAGGCGGTTGCCACCGAGAGATTGGCACTGGTCAGGCCGGCAATGGCGCGGCCGAGCAGCAGCATCCACAGCGAGGGCGCAAATGCCAGGAACAGATAGTTGACGGCCGCGCCGGCGAGCGAGATCAGGAGTATCGGCCGCCGGCCGAGCCGATCGCTCAGCGAACCGAGCACCGGCGCGAAGAGAAACTGCATCACCGCGTACAGGGCCGTCATTATGCCGATGGAGAACGCCACGTTTTCAACGTGGGTAACCTCCCGCAGCAGCGCGGGTAAAATCGGAAAGATAAGGCCGATGCCAACGGCATCAAGGACAATGGTGGTGAAGATAACGACAAGCGGTTTATTCATGGCAAGCTCAGGTTGATGCGGGCGCGCATGACAGGGGGCCGTTTCGCGTCGGCGCGACGATGGCCAGGAATGTTGCCGGACGGGTTCCCGCCGCGACAACGCATTTTGCCAGACATTTTTCCCATTGGATTTCCCGTAAATTATAACTATACTAAGTACAAACTTATACTCAGTATAAAAATAAGCCATCAGGAGTTTTATGTCAATGCCATCCGATCGCCGATCCCGTAAGCGCCTTGCCATGCGACAAAGCATTTCCAATACCGCCACCCGCCTTTTCCTGGCGCGGGGCTTCGATCGGGTCACGGTGGACGAGATTGCGGCGGCGGCCGATGTCGGACGGATGACCGTGTTCAATTATTTTCCACGTAAGGAGGACATGTTCTTCGATCGCGACGAAGAGGGCCGCGAAATCCTGCGCGATGCGTTGCGGCAACGCGATCCCCGCGTCACTCCGGCCGAAACGTTACGTTTGCTCGCACATCAAATGGTCGCGGAACAGAGCCCTTACGTCGAATTTTCCGCTGCGAGCCAACGCTTTTTCGCGGCCATTGAGGGCAGCGAACCCCTGAAGGCCCGGGCCAGGGCGATACGTGACGAGTTGGCGCTGGTCGTCGCGGCGGCGTTATCCGAATGCGTGGGGCGCGAACCTACCGATCCCGTGGCCCATTTGGCGGCCGGCCTGCTCCTGGCGACGTGGAACGTGGCTTTTATCCAGGCGCACCGCACCTTTCGGCAGCGGCGGGATACCGGAGAAGCGCAAGCCGTCTTTCTTGCTATTGTCGATAAGGGAGCCGCCGGCCTGCGAGCCGCAATGGCGGGCACGCCTTACGCCTGAGCCATCAAGGCCGCTGCGGCGACGCCTTGCCGATATTTGTGCCTGTCCGGGCAACGAAAACGAACCCGCGGGTCAAGGCGCCCTTCACTACGCGCCGCCTTTCCTGCATTTTTTCAGTGGAGATTTTCATGAAAGCAGTTCAATTCAGTCAATATGGCGGCCCCGAGGTTCTGCGGGTGGTCGACGCAGACGAGCCGCATGCCGGTCCCGGCCAGGTGCGGATTGCCGTCCACGCTGCCGGAATCAATCCTTCTGACGGGATGAAGCTTCGATCCGGTCGCTGGCGGGACCGGCCCATTCCGCTGCCTTCGGGCATCGGAGTCGAAGGAGCGGGCGTGGTGGACGAAATTGGCGACGGCGTCACCAACGTTTCCCGCGGCGACGCCGTCTTCGGCTATGGTAGCAACATGATGGCGCAATACGCGGTTCTGACCCACTGGGCCCGCAAGCCAGAGGGCCTGCCGTTCGACCAGGCGGGCGGATTCCCCGTGGTGGTCGAAACCGCAACGCGCATTCTGGCGCAGGTTGGCGTGAAACGCGGCCAGACACTGCTGGTGAACGGAGCGGCCGGTGGCGTCGGCACCGCGGTTATCCAGTTCGCGCGCTACCACGGGATCATCGTGATAGGCACCGCCAGCGCGCCAAAGCATGATTACCTGCGCGGACTGGGCGCCATCCCGACGACATATGGTCCGGGCCTTATTGACAGGGTCGGCGAACTCGCGCCGGCCGGGGTGAATGCGGCACTCGATCTCGCGGGCGCGGGCGACATCCCTATGCTTATCCAACTGGTCGGCGATCCTTCACGCGTCCTCTCCATCGCCGATTTCACGGCGCCACAGCACGGCGCCCAGGGTTCTTTTGCGGCGCAGAAAAATCCGCAGCGGGCACTGGACGAGGCGGCGCGGCTTTATTTGGCAGGCGTTTTCCGTGTTCCCCTGGAAAAGACCTTCCCCCTCGAACAAACCGCGCAGGCGTACAAACTCAGCGCGGCGGGGCATGTCACCGGCAAGCTGGTCATCACCCTCGCCACGATGTCCGGCTAGATGATGCGAAACTGAAGGCGCGAGGCTGGACCGCGCGGCGCGGAGAAGTTGAAAACAGGAGGGTGTTGAGGCGCAGGGGTTAAGTACGTGGCGTGCCAGCGCTACATTTATCGACCCATAACGCCTGCGTCGGCGGCGCGGGCGTTATGGGATGCATCAACATCTGCGTTATTTTCGTCTTCTTTCCACGCTGCTGGTCTTTTTATGGGGTTTAGCCGCCTGCGGCTTGGGCGCGGCCTCATCGGCGAAAATATAATCACCATTTTGATAGACGACAAAGGCCTGGCATTCAACGGTCGGCTTTTCTACGCGGTGCAACGTCAAACGGCTATAGCGCATGACGCCATTGTTTACCGTGACCGGACTGTACTCATTTTTGATATTGATGTTGTACAGCTTGTCCCCGCGCCAGGTCAGCTTGCCTCGGCGCTCGATGGTACGCTGCCATTGACGGCAATCAAGCGTATCCCCCGACCGGGTCACGATAAAAGTGGCGATGGCCGCCGGATCGACCAGGGCCTTTTGCGGCCCGGAGGTCATCCACACACCCGCCACGTCCGTTGGCGCGGGGGTCCTGGCCGCATCAGGATAGTCGACGTAGCTGGCGCACCCGCTCAGGGACAACGCCAGCAGACCCCAGACAGTATTTTTTGTCATACCCATATCCTTATCAAGTCGAGGCGGAATGTTAACATTAAATACGGTGAAGACAAAAAAAAACCCCGACAGAGTCGGGGTTCATAATCTTTGGGTTGGGTCAGGGTTACTTGACTGCTCCGGCCTGGGCCATCATCGCTATCGCAAGAACCTTACCACAGCCTCAGCTGTATATTACAGCGCAACGACGTTAGTTGCAGACGGGCCTTTCTGGCCTTGTTCGATGTTGAACTCGACCTGTTGGCCTTCGTCCAGGGTTTTGAAATCATTGCTCTGGATTGCAGAGAAGTGAACGAACACATCTTTGCTACCGTCAGCAGGGGTGATGAAACCAAAACCTTTACCAGCGTCAAACCATTTTACTGAACCAGTCATTTTATTAGACATTGTTGTTTCCTTTTAAATAGGGCCGCCATAAGGCGATTGTGGTCTGCTTGTCAGGATTTACTTATGGGAGCACTAGAGAAGGAAATTCCTCGGAGATACGGTATCTTGATATATCGTCTTTACCGGAACAACTTTACTAAAATGACATTCATAAATAGGTCTGTACTACAAACCGATGTCGCTATTTACACATAGGGCGATGGTGATAGCAAGCACTTTTTTATTATTAATTTTTTACCCATAAAATGTTGCATAATTGCATCTTTATACTACGCCGGCCAAAGTGCGGCCATGCAAATGACTCATTATCAACCTAAAAATAATTTATCGCCGGCCACGAGATAATGCGATGAACGTGGGCAAACGGCCTGTTTCGCTGTGGCGATAAGCACATTTTTGGGGAAGCCTGAAGGTTGCTGCAGGATAACCAACGCAGTAGGGACAACAGAACTGACTACCAGACCTGAAGGATAGCCCCCGAAGAGGTTACCGCATCAGACCGCGATAATTTGATCAGCGACGATGGAATAACCGCCGTTCCATTCCATCCGACCGGTAATGGTCAAACGTTCACCGCGCAAATGCGCCATCAGCTCCAGCGCCATGATGTCAAAACCAACCACGGTGAGGGGATAGGAGCTGCGCTTGTCGCTTTCCGCCAGGATGGTGGCTTTTACCATGGGACGCCCGGTGTTGCCTTTGATCCGGCTCGGGGACTTGGTAATGACGCCTGATAGCGTTGTGGTGATTGGCTTGGTGTTGGCTTCGATGGGTTGCTGATTACTCGAATTCATGACAGGTATACCTCCGCATTTTCATTTTTCGCCTGAAACAACATTCTATTTTACCTGATTACACACCGTTTGTGTGAGTGATTGTGTAAGTATCGCGCAGAATTATGCCAATAGGGCGCCGGTCCACGTCTTGGGGAGACCACGGGGTCGGATTTTATCCTGGTCAAAGGGTGTCGGCTCGCAATGTCCCCCGCCCTGAAGGGCCGGGGAGGCGATCATGTGCGGTATTTTTCCAGTAGGGCCAAGGCAATAGCCTCGGTTTGCGCGTCCGCCCGGCCGGAGATATCACCCGGACGGAAATGCATTTGGAATGCGCTGATAACCCGGGTCGTTTCTTCATCGGCCTTGCCATGCTGCGGCAGACGATAGCCGTATCGGCCCAATGCGCGCTGGATGTCGGCCACCGGCGCCTGCGCGTCCGGCGCCCTGCCCGCCAGATATTTATCCACGGCATTTTTATCCGGCCAGGCGCCGATGCCGCGTTCGGCCAACTGGGCCCACGGAAACAGCGGTCCGGGATCGGATTTCCTCAGCGGCGCGATATCGCTATGGGCAACCACGTTATCGGGTTTTATGCGATAGCGCTGGATAATGTCTTTCGCCAGCCGCGCCACCAGTTCCACCTGTTCAGGAGCGTAGGGATACCAGCGTTTGCCCGCCGCCGACTCGGTAAAACCGGTATTCACGATCTCGATGCCGATCGAGGTATCGTTGAGATTGCTGCGCCCGTTCCAGTCGCTTATCCCGGCATGCCACGCGCGCTTGTCCTCCGGCACCAGCAGACGCGCCACCGGCTTGCCGTTGACAACCGGCGGAAGGGACGACACCAGATAATGCGCGCTGCCCGCGCCATGGGTCAGCAATGCCAGCGACTCCCGATCGTCGACGGCGGTATAATGTATAACCAGATAACGCACCCGGTCGTCCTGATTCAACGAGGTTACGGACGTATCGACCCAATAGTCACCGCAATCGGTTAGCCCGGTTTTCCCGGCGCAACCGGCCAGGATTAATGCCAACGCTATGGATTTGCCCGCTATGGATATCTTTCTCATGGATAATTCCCGTGGTGAAAAGAAAATCTTAACGTCCGCGCCATGAACCCACCCTAAACAAGACGGCGCCTTGGCGGGTCATTACGCTGCTTTGCCATTGCTTACCGAGCGAACTCGTCCTACAAATAAGCAGGGTTATATTGTTCGCGTATGCGTTAATTTAACCTGTTCAATCACCTTAATTTCAGGAATAAATTTAGCTTTATTCAGCATGAGCCACTGCTGATGTATCCTGACCGCCACGGGAATTTTAGCGATATTTTTCGGTAATATTTTATTAACATGCCAGGCTGGATTTTCTTACCGGCACGCTTTTGTCCACCGAATGGAACTCCGGCGGATCTCTCGCGGATTCCCTTGGTGTAATTACCGGGTAAACTTATTTTTGTAAAAAAATAAAATATTTAAAAACAAATGCTTATATAAAAAAATAATGCATCATGCTTAAAAACAGAATGGATGTGATTGATGACTCGATTATTTGACTTAAGTAAGATGTTTTAATTTATTCTTTCCATCTGCCCATTTTTTTTAACCGCGCCTGGAGAAAAAAAATAATAAATTCCATTTCCGATCTAAAGAATTCCCGCTCCA
The DNA here is from genome assembly GCF_036398755.1 of Acerihabitans sp. Lineage (NCBI taxonomy): Bacteria > Pseudomonadati > Pseudomonadota > Gammaproteobacteria > Enterobacterales > Pectobacteriaceae > Acerihabitans > Acerihabitans sp. Next base: position 35,803 of record NZ_DASWOM010000012.1, read on the forward strand.
GGCCGTTAATCCTACTGGCATCACATAATAGCCAGGCTTGATCAATCCGCCGATCAATTTTATCACCAGCACAGCGATGAAGCGGCAACGATGAAAATTAACATCCTTTTTACTTTATTTCCTTTGTTGTTATCGGCATGCACCGGTGTCGGCCATTACAAAGTTGATCAGACTGCGGAAAATAAGGCGGACTTCCATTTTATCGGAATTCCGGTGCTGGCGGGAGCCATCGGATCCAGCTTTCCCCTTACCGCCAAGTACAGCCTTACCGCCGGACATGTGGCGAAAATGATGATGGTCAAGGTCAAGGCATACAACCCGCTTTGCGATGTGGCCATTATTTATCACGACAACACCGGGCGCACGTTGCCCAAGCTTGAGACGGCGGGCAAGGGCGATAAGCTTAGCCTGTATGGCTATAACGCCTATACCGCCATGCCGACCTCATCGAGCGGCGTGTTAAAGGAATTCGGCTGGTGGGATAAGCCCGGCACCAGTTGCCTGGTCGGCCTGAGCGACGCCGGCGGCGTGCCGGGAATGAGCGGCGGCCCGGTATATGCGCAGGATGGCGCCGTGGTTGGGGTATTCACCGCCACCCATCCGAAACGTAATCAAACCATGTTTGTTCCCTATCAGGAAATTGCCGGCTGGGTCACCCGGGAAACCAAAAGCTAAGCGACAACCCCGGCTTAGCCGCCGCGCCGACGGCGCCACATTGCTCCCCCAGGCGGGCCTTCTCCTCTTTATCCCCTCCCCGCCGCCCTCGGCGGGAAGATGTGCCTTGATTTCAACAAAGCATTCCCACTAATTTCATAACGTTTGATATGAAAAACATTGACGCCCGCCTCCCCACCCTTTAATTTCGTAATGTTGATTACGAAATTACTGGATATCATTCGCCGGAACCTCCGCCGGCAATGTTTACTTAACTGTATAACCAAGGTGAAATCATGAGTCAGGCACTCCAGGGTAAGATTGCGCTGGTCACGGGCGGCAGTACCGGCATCGGCCTGGGCATCGCCCGCCAGTTTGTTAACGAAGGCGCCTTTGTCTTCATCACCGCGCGCCGGCAGGCGCAGCTTGATGACGCGTTGGCCGAGCTGGGCGCCAATGCGCTGGGCATCCAGGCCGATGTCGCCGATCTCGGCGCGCTCGATAGCCTTTTCGCCCGGATCAAAGAGCACAAGGGACATCTGGATATCGTGGTCGCCAATGCCGGGGGCGGCGAGTTGCTGGGCCTGGCCGATATCACGGAAGAACACTACGATCGCACGTTCAATATCAACGTCAAAGGGGTATTGTTTACCGTACAAAAAGCCCTGCCCCTGCTGGCAAAAGGCGCGTCGGTTATCCTGACCGGTTCGACCACGTCGGCTATCGGCGGCAAAAACTTCAGCGTCTATAGCGCGACCAAAGCCGCCATACGCAACTTTGCCCGCAGCTGGATACAGGATCTCGAAGGGCAGGATATCCGCGTTAATGTCCTGAGTCCCGGTCCGGTCAAGACGCCGGGATTGCTCGGTCTGGTGGCGTCGGAACAGCAGCAGGCCCTGGTGGACAGCTTTGCGGCGCTGGTGCCCCTGGGAAGAGTCGGCCACCCGGATGAAATCGGCAAAGCGGCAGTGTTCCTCGCCTCGGATGCGGCAAGTTTTGTCAATGGCGCCGAACTCTTTGTCGACGGCGGTCAGGCGCAAATCTGACGGCCGCCGGCAGTGGGCAAAAAAACGCCGAGCTAGCTAAAGGGAGTGCGTGTCGACCGGCCATGCCCGCATGGCGGTATCCACCACGGCACGGGCTTCCTGCGCGGAAATACCTTCTTTGGCCTTAATGGACAGGCCATACAGCACCGTGGCAAAAAAGCCGGCCAGCGCGGCGGCGTCCGTCCGGGCGGGCACATCGCCCTCGGCGATACCCTGCCCAATGCGCCGACAGAGCGCGCGTTCCGCCTCTTGCCGGGCCTCGGTAACGATTTTCTGCACGGACTCCGACGCGGCGGAACAGTTGATAACCGATAATGCCAGCATACATCCGGGCGGCGTGCTGACATCGGCAATACTGTCGACCGCCTGGTCAAGTATGCGTTCCACCGCCGCCCGCGCGGTTTTCTCCTTAAGCGCCTCGGCCTGGTAACGGGCCGGGCCGTCGATATAATGCGCGACGGCGTCCAGGAACAGATGCTCCTTGTCACCAAATGCGCTATAAACGCTGGGCGTGGTGACCTGCATGACCTTCAGCAGTTCGGCCATCGAGGTGGACTCATATCCGCGCAGCCAGAACAGACGCATCGCCCGCTCCAATACCGCCTCGCGATCGAATGAACGGGGCCGCCCGCGCGGCTTGCCGGAAGGGGATTTTAAGCTTTTCATAACGATCGATTCTAAATTATCGCCGACGCCGCGGCAAGGTCAAATTATCGGCCGGCCTCGCTGGATAAACGACGATATCGACGATATCGACGGTTTTTCACCCTTTTTGAGCCCGGACGCTTAAGCGGCTAAATTATTGCAACATCTCTCTAGCTTATTTTGATCAATATCTCACAAACACGTAATAAATAATGTTTATATAGTGACAAGCCAGGGCATTTCTCGTTAACGGCGAAAATTACACAACCCTATTTATTAATTAATTTGATATATAAATATCCGTATTATCGGCTTGGGCTACGACCGGGCGACTTTTTTCGTGTTCTCCGGCGTTGGTTATTGCCAAGACATCACCACGGACGCTTATATGCCACTGGCTACCCTATACTGCCGTTACGAGTGACGAAAACCAATTATACATTTAATAAAAATATTTAATATAAATATAGTACCACGCATAAATCCGCCTATGCACGATAACGTCAAGAATAACAGGGGCTCATGATGACCAGAATATCTCTTATCATTGCTATCTCATTGGCGGTCCTGAGCGGATGCGCCGCCAACCGTACCTCATCCGGCGATACCTTCACCGCCGCGCAGGCCAGGCAGGTTCATACCGTCACCTACGGCACATTGGTCTCCGTACGGCCCATAACCATACAGGGCGGTAATGGCGAAAATGCCGGCGGCACCATCGGCGGCGGCGTAATAGGCGGATTTTTGGGCAATACCATCGGCGGCGGATCCGGGCGCGGACTGGCCACCGCCGCGGGCGCCGTAGGCGGCGCGGCGGCGGGCGCGGGGATACAAAGCGCCGCGAACCGCAGTCCGGGCGTGGAGCTTGAAGTCCGTCGCGACGACGGTTCAACCATTATTGTCGCCCAAGCGCAGGGCACCAGTCAGTTTTTTGTCGGACAGCGTGTCGCCATCGCGTCGGGCGGCGGCAGGGTAACGGTTTCACCACGCTAACCATGCCACCGTCCCGCCGTAGGGGCAATGTCGTTTAATAGGGAGTATCGCTATGCTTTTGCGCGCTTTTCGCCGGTGGGCCGTTCGTTTATTGGTGGTCGCGATCGTTTTGGCTATCGCCGCGTTCGCCATCAGGATCCTTGAAACCGAACGCGGCCCGGACCTCCAGCTGTGGCATACGTTTGTGCCCAAAGATATGCACGCGGATGAGATTGACAAGGCGACATGGGCCGATTACATCGCCGCCGAGGATAAACTCTTCCAATCCGTGCGGGAAAATGTGACCGATAAGCTTGATATCAGCCAGCAGACACCGTTAAACCGCTATTTTTCCGGCAGCCCGATCTATCCCGAGCGCTTCGCCACTAACTGGAACCGCTCTTATGTATTGATGCCGGAAGGAACGCCAAAAGGCGCGGTGGTGCTGCTGCACGGCCTGACCGACACGCCTTATAGCCTGCGCCATATCGCCGAAAGTTACCGCCAGCAGGGTTTTGTGGCCATCGGCATCCGTATGCCCGCTCACGGTACGGTGCCCGCGGCGCTTACCGACGTCAAATGGGAAGACTGGATGGCGGCCACCCGTCTGGCGGTACGCCAGGCCCGGCTACTGGGCGGCGATGTGCCATTGCATCTCGTGGGCTTTTCCAACGGCGGCGCGCTGGCGATGAAATACGCGCTCGACGCGCTCGACAATGCGCAACTGGCGAAGCCCGCCCGGGTCATTTTGATATCGCCCATGATTGGGGTGACGCGGTTTGCCCGTTTCGCGGGTCTGGCCGGTTGGCCCGCCTTCTTCCCCGCCTTCGCCAAGGCGGCCTGGCTTGGGATCGTGCCCGAATTCAACCCGTTTAAATATAACTCTTTCCCGGTAAATGGCGGCCGGCAATCCTTCGAACTGACTCGGGCGCTACAGCAGCAGATTACCCGTGATGCCGCCAATAACCGGTTGGACGCCCTGCCGCCCATATTGACGTTCCAATCGGTAATGGACTCGACCGTCAGCACCCGCGCGGTGATTACCGCGCTGTATGAGCACCTGCCGGCCAACGGCAGCGAAGTCGTGCTGTTCGATTTAAACCAGGCCGAAAGCTTTGGGCCTTTGCTTCGGACCTCATCCTATCTTGCGCTGTCGCGCCTGTTGCCGCCGCCGCCGCGCCGCTATACCGCCACCATCGTCACCAATGTCGCCGTCGACAGCCTGGATACACTGGCGCGCACCACGCTTGCCGGCCAGACGCAAGAAACCACCGAGCTGCTGGGAATCGAATATCCGGCGGATATTTTTTCCCTGTCGCACGTCGCACTGCCCTTCCCGATGAGCGACTCGCTATACGGCCGCTACCCCCAGCCGAAGGACCAGTATGGCATCAGTTTGGGCGCGTTTGCCGCCCGCGGCGAACGCGCGGTGCTGGTGGTGGGTTTGGATTCATTAATGCGCCTCGCGTCCAATCCTTTTTACCCTTATATGCTGAAAAGGATAAATGCGAAAATCGCCATGGACACGCCATAATAATGGCCGGCTGACAAAGATAAATCCTATTGCGCCATCCGCGCCAGAGGTTGGCGCAAAATATTATTTCCAATAAAATTATAATTTTTTCTTCACTATTTATGCGGCTTTCTATTTATAAAAAAAAGAACGCCCCCCTAAAGCCTGTATGACGTCTCAATATTAAATAATATAATTTAATAATTAACGGGTGTGTACATAATGGGTAATAAACCAGGTGCGAGATTTATCAATACCGCCGTTCTTTTGTTGACGGCGATGTCGTCATTGCCATTATCAGCCGCGCCGCCCCCGGCCGTTACCGTCGCGGTTATTGCGCAAAGCACGCCGCAGCGCGCCCATTATTACCTGGGCCGCATCGAGGCCGTCCAATCGGTGGATGTGATGACCCGAACCGAAGGGTTTATCGCCCGCCGGGAATTCGCCGATGGACAGTTGATAACCGCGGGCGACGTGTTATTCGAGATCGATCCCGCCCTGCACCAGGCCTCGGTCGCCCAGGCCCAGGCGCAGGTGGACAGCGCCAACGCCGGCGCGCGGCATGCCCAGGTCAACCTGACGCGCTTGCAACGCCTTGGTGAGCAGCGCTCCGTAAGCCGCGCGGACGTCGATGCGGCGGTGGCGCAGCGGGACACCGCCAATGCGGCGCTGGCCCAGGCCCAGGCCAATTTACGCGTGCAGGAGCTACAGCTCGGCTTTACCCGCATCCTGGCGCCCATCAGCGGCCGCATCGGTCACAGTAATTTCAATACCGGCAGCCTGATTAACCCGGCGAGCGGTGCGCTGGCGCATATCGTACAGATGGATCCCATCCGGGTGGCGATTGCCATCAACGAACGTGATTATATTTCCGTTGCCTCCCGGCTAAGCGGCGATGCCGAGGATCTGTCCGCCAGCGGCTATACCCCCCGCCTGCGGCTGGCCGATGGCCAGGAATATGCGGAACAGGGGGTATTTGAATCGGTGGATAACCAGGTCGACAGCCAGACCGGCACTATCATCGTGCGGGCGCGTTTCGCCAATCCCCGCCATTTGCTGCTGCCCGGCGGCGTGGTAAACGTCGCGCTGGTGGCGGAGCGTGAAGAGCCGGTCGTCATGGCGCCCATCGCCGCGCTACAACAGGACCGCGAGGGCTTTTTTGTCTTGCTGGTCGATAGCCGCCAACGCGTGGAGGTGCGCCGGGTGCAAACCGGCGGCCAGTTCGAGCAGGAATATGAAATCAAGGAAGGTTTAACCGCGGGTGAGCGGGTAATCGTCGAAGGATTACAGCGCGTACGGCCCGGCATGGAGGTAGACGCCACCCTGGCCGCTCCATCACTCGATATTTCAAGATAAGGGGCGCGCCATGCTGCATTTTTTTATCCGGCGGCCAAAGTTCGCCATGGTTATCGCGGTGGTGATTACCATTATCGGTTTGACCGCCTTAACCGTGATTCCGGTGGAGCAATTCCCCACCATCGCGCCGCCGGTGGTCTCGGTCAGCGCCACCTATCCCGGCGCCAGCGCGCGCGACGTGGCCGAAGCGGTGGCCTCCCCCATCGAGGCCCAGGTCAATGGCGTCAGCCATATGCTTTATATGGAATCCAACAGCGCCAACAGCGGCGGCTACCAGCTTAATATCACCTTCGCCACCGGTACCGATCCCGATATGGCGGCGGTCGAGGTGCAAAACCGAATTTCCCAGGTCAGCGCGCAGCTGCCGGCCGAAGTGAATAATAACGGCGTGACGGTACGTAAGCGCTCTTCGAATATTCTGCTGGGCGTTAATGTATTTTCACCTAAACACACCCATGACAATCTCTTCGTCAGCAATTTTACCAACCTGCGTATTCGCGATGCCATCGCCCGTATCAACGGCGTCGGCGACGTGCAAATTTTCGGCGCGCGCGATTACAGTATGCGCATCTGGCTTGATCCGCGGCGTATGGAAGCGCTCAGCGTCAGCGTACAGGATATCGTCCAGGCGCTGCGCGATCAGAATATCCAGGCCGCGGCGGGACAAATCGGCTCGCCGCCCATACCTTCCGGCCAGCAGCGCACCCTGGCCATCAGCGGCCAGGGACGACTGCTGGGCGCGGCGCAGTTTGCCCAGGTCATTATCCGCGCCAATCCACAGGGCGGCACGGTGCGGCTGGGCGATGTGGCGCGGGTGGACCTGGGCGCGCAGAACTACCAGGTTAATTCAGCGCTGAACTCAACCGACGCGGCGTTTATGGGCGTGTATGCCGCCCCAGGCTCCAATGCGCTGAACGTGGCCAATGCGGTCAGGACGGAAATGGCGCGGCTGGCGCAAACCTTCCCGCCGGACCTGGTGTATGAAATCAAATTCGATTCTACCGTCACGGTCACCTCCACCCTCGATGAAATCGTGATCTCGCTGGTGCTGACGCTGCTGGTGGTACTGGTGGTGGTGTTTTTATTCCTGCAAAGCCTGCGCGCGACCTTTATCGTGGCGCTGACCATTCCGGTGTCCCTGCTGGGCACCTTTGCCGTGTTGTTTATGTTTGGCTATTCCGCCAATACGCTCAGCCTGTTTGCCATTATCCTTGCGCTGACGGTAGTGGTGGATGACGCCATTGTGGTGGTGGAGAACGTGGAGCGCCTACTGTCGCAGGACGAAACGCTGACGCCCGCGGCGGCCACCGGCCTGGCGATGACGCAGATCGCCGGTCCGATCGTCGCCACCACGCTGGTGCTGCTGGCGGTGTTTGTGCCTATCGCCGTCCTGCCCGGCATTACCGGGGAGCTGTACCGGCAATTCGCCATTACGCTCTCCGCCGCGGTCATCCTGTCGAGCATCAACGCCCTCACCCTCTCGCCGGCGCTGTGCGCCGTATTGCTGTCGCGGCGTGACCTGCCGACCACCGGCATTTTCGGCGGTTTTAATCGCGGCCTGAACGCCATCAGGGACGGTTATGTTCGCCTCGCCCGGCTTACCGGGCGGCATGCCGCAACCAGCGTGGTGATTTTACTGGCGGTGGGCGCGCTCACCTGGTTCGGCTACAGCCGGTTGTCTACCTCTTTCCTGCCGGATGAAGACCAGGGATTTTTCTTCGTCAACGTGCAATTACCCGACGGCGCCTCGCTGCCCCGAACGCAACGGATAATGGACCAGGCATATCAATTGATACGGGCGAATCCCGCCGTGGCGGATGTGATAAAGATCACCGGCTACAGCCTGCTAAGCGGCGGCGGCGCGCCCAATACCGCCTTCGCCTTTGTCCTGCTTAAACCCTGGGGCGAACGCGAGCATGTCGACCGGGTATTGCCGGCTATCCAGGCCCAGCTATCAACCATAGCCGGGGCGATGATCATGGCGTTCAATCCGCCGGCGATCGCCGGCCTGGGCAGCGCCTCCGGCTTCGATTTGCGCATCCAGGCGCTGGAAGGCCAGACGCCGCAGGCGCTGGCGCAGGTAGCCGGCGCCGTGATCCTGGCCGCTAACGGGGATCCGCGGTTAAGCCGGGTATTTACCACCTTCAGCGCCTCGGTGCCGGAAATAGGACTGAGTATCGACCGCGAGCGCGCCGCCCTGCTGCAGGTACCGGTGAGCCGCATCTTTACCACGCTGCAAACCGCATTGGGCGGAATGAACGTCGGTGATTTTCCCCATAACGGCCGCATGTTTAACGTACAATTGCAAAACGATATGGATTTTCGCCAGCGGCAGGAACAGATCGGTCAGATCACCGTGCGCAGTGATAACGGCGCCCTGGTGAGACTGGCAAACCTGGTCCGGCTTTCCCCGGCCCTGGGCGCGCCGTTTCTCGCCAATTTCAACCAGTTCCCGGCGGTAACGGTCAGCGGTTCGGCGGCAACGGGGGTCAGCTCGGGACAGGCGATGGGCGCCATGGAACAGATTATGCACCAGCGGTTGCCCGCCGGTTACGGCTACGCCTGGAGCGGGATGTCCTGGCAGGAACAACAGGCTGGGGGACAGGCGGGTTTTATTTACGCCGCCGCGCTGGTTTTTGCCTATCTGTTCCTGGTGGCGCAGTATGAAAGCTGGAGTATCCCGCTGGTGGTCATGTTATCAGTGCTGTTTGCCATTGCCGGCGCGGTGGCGGGATTGATTGCTCTGGGATTCGCTAACGATGTTTACGCGCAGATAGGGTTGGTGCTGCTCATTGGCCTGGCGGCCAAAAACGCCATACTCATCGTTGAATTCGCCAAAGCCAGGCGCGAGGAAGGCGCCAGCATAGCCGAGGCCGCCCAGGACGGCGCCAGGCAACGTTTTCGCGCGGTGATGATGACGGCCATTTCGTTTATATTCGGCGTAATGCCGCTGGTGCTGGCGACCGGCGCCGGCGCGATGAGCCGCCGGATTATCGGGGTTACGGTGTTTAGCGGCATGCTGATGGCCACCGCCGTCGGCATCATTATCATCCCCGCGCTGTATCAGCATATACAACGATTGCGCGAGTGGGTGAAAAGGTAACCGGCCTAAAGGGAAATCAGCCGGGAGGTATGCTTATTCAACAATAACAGCCGAGAAATAATCACCGAGACCAAGAACACCGCCACCAGTAATGTAAAGCGAAGCGTCACGTTGTTAAGATCATAGGCGGTGGCGAACAGATAAAACACGCTGTAATGCACGATATAGACCCCCACCATGGTGGGACTGACAAAACCAACAAACCTGATGATAAACTTTTTTTTAATCTCCATATTCTCAAACAGCGTGAACAACAGTATGCACAGCAGCATAACAATCAGATGTTCCAGTATAAACCAGGGCACGATATTGCCGAACGCATGACTCGACAGATATTTCTCATAAAAATACAATGCCATGGCCGCCGGCGCCACTCCCAGGCGTGCGGTCGCCACTACTGCCCGGCACCGCGCCGCGACTTGCCCGCTGACGGAACCCATCAGTCTTCCGAACTGGTAGTAGGCGATCAATACCCAGACATCAAAATAGCCGGATAGCTGAATCTGGGTAAAATCCGCGCCGGAGACATTCCATAGATAGATAAAAATTGATATCGCCATAAAAAAACACATGAAGCCCAAGGTGAGGGTCAGGTTGTTAAGAAATCGGCTTATCATCGATTGAAGCAAATAAATAATTGCAATGCTCATCAATATTTCATTTTGCAAAAGATAGCCGCGCTGAAACAGCGAGGAATCGATAAAAAAGAATAACAGGTTCCAAAAAATAACTATTAAGACGATGGATTTTATTTTAAAAAATATATATTTACGGGTAATACCCCGATCTTCATCCATATATCCTATAATGATAAAAAACAGCGGCTTAGCGATTACAGACAAAAAATACAGCACGCTCATAAAATTGTCATGCAGAAAGCATTGATCATTGCATAGATGACTGGCTGAATAAAAAGTCACCGCGGAAAAGCAGCTCAGGGTTTTCAGGGCATGCTGGTTTATGTTTTCCATTAAACGCTATCCAGTCTGGCAAACTAGCAACGCAATACATAATGTACGCTTCCCGGTTTTACATCCTGTCGGCATACCCATTGGGTAAAATAATGAAGGTTAACATAACGACGCGTTGTGACTCTAGCATATGCCGGCGGGCGTCAACTGTGAGCGTAAGCGCTTTTACGCGCCGTGCGTCCAGCGGTTGGCGAAAAATAGTCGGGCCTGCCCGAAGCAATGGCTCAAAAAAGAACCCGCTGTACGGGCACTCAGAGCCAGGCCGCGGCTTGCAGTCATATTCTTCGCGCAGCGGCGCCTTAAATTAAGGTGCTTGTATGCAATTTATCTAATAAATTATCAACTATTTTTTTATAGATGGGGGTAAACTCTTCGCTCCCTTCAGCGGCAACATCCATATTCACTTCACCAATGGATTGATCGGTAAAAAAGAAAAAATATTTATTATTCCTTTTCAGAAACTTGCATACAAAATAATAATAGGAATTATTCCTTGTATCAGTGCCGTCTTCCAGTGCGATGCGTATGGTAAAAGCAATCGACAATTCCTTCGACTTATTTAACTCCTGAACATTTTTGACCAAAAACTCCTTGTTTATGCCCTCTCCGATAGCGACATAGCTCCCTTCAGACCCGTCGGGAAGATAAAAAAGGTTAGATTCAATGCCTAAAAATTCGAGAAATCCCGGCACAAAACCGCTTAAAGCCCCGTGAAGATTATCCCAATAATGAGTACGTGAAAGGATATAGTCCTCATAGGCTTTTTGTATTAAGGCGTAATGGCTCATTAGCATATCCCGAGGAACAAAAGTCGCGTCATCAATATCAGTATCCTTATCATAGTCGCCCCTGGAACTGCCCGCAAATCCTTCACCGGTCTTGCTAAAAAACATCCCCCCGGTGAAGCCCGGTGAACATCTCCCGCACTGGGTACGGTCAAGCGGGACGACGTTGCTAATGCGCCGGCACGCTTAAAAACCTCCTCTCTTGACGCCCTTTTTACATGCCCGTTTTGCATGACGACTGAACCATGGCATCATAGCGAACCTGGGCGCCACCAGCGGGCTCCAGGAACCATGGATGCCCTCGGCGCAGAAATCACTTTTTTACATATGACTAAAGTTAAACTCTACCGGAGCTTTTAGCAGAGGGACAAGATGTATAAATGCAGCAATTTTTTTTCAGCCGCCACCGCCCGGCGACTTATCTGGATTATGCCGGTAATATTTGGTTTGATTTCTTTATCCTTTGGCCAGGATTCAAACTGGGATCTACAGAATTATCATTTATATAATCCCTATGCTTTACTGAATAATCGGGTCGGTTTTGACCTGGCTCCCGCAGGTTTTCAAAGCTATTTCAGCCCCATGATCGATGTCCCCGCCTGGCTGTTATATCGTTATCTGCCCGCGCCGGCCGTCGGCTTTCTTATGGGCCTTTTCCACGGTCTGTGTTATCCGCTGTTGTACAAAATAACCCAGGCAGTACTGCCGGCAGCACGAATAAAAGTGCTTATCCTGCTTTCCATCGCAGGGTGTTTAACCGCCAATTTTCTTTCCTCCCTCGGTAACGGCATGGGCGATGTCACCACGGCGGTTTTCGTGCTGGCAGGCATCTATTGCGCCTTGCTGCACCTCAACCAACCGGTTAAGCCAGGCAATGGTTTGCGGTTCATCGCGTTATCGGGCTTGCTGTTGGGGCTGGCGGCGGGACTCAAGCTGACCAATATCGTGTTTTGCGCCGCGTTGTTTTTCGCCCTGCTGATGGTAAAAAGGTCCCTATCTGCATACCATTTCAGGTCCCTGATTGTTTTTTCGCTCAGTACCCTGGCCGGTTTGCTGTTGATTGACGGATATTGGCTGTGGAAGATGTGGGATACTTTTGGCAATCCGCTGTTTCCACAAATGAACTCGGTGTTCAAAAGCGATCTGGTCGGCAATATTACGGTAATGGACCAATCATGGAGGCCGAAAACTCTCACCGATTTTTTGCTATGGCCCTTTATCTTTACTTTTAATGCCAAAAAAGTGGGGCAAATCAACGTCATTGAACCGCTGTGGATATTCGGCTATATCCTGACTATTGCCTTCGCAGCCAGCCGTCTGCTGAAAGGCGTCAGCGTCAGCCTCGCTCCCGGCAAACGCCTGATTCTTTGGTTTACCGTGACCGCCTACCTCCTGTGGATGGGATTGTTCAGCATTTTCCGCTACGTTGTCCCCATGGAAATGCTTTTGCCCTTATTATGCTATTTCATCGCATCATCTTTTTCCCATAAAAAAATAACCGCGGCTGCGGCCATAGTCATCCTGTTTTCGTCGCTTTTTTCAGTTTTCAGGGGCTCGCCATCCTGGGGGCATGAAAAGTGGCACCGCAGCGCGTTTCGCGTGGAACAACCGGCGGTATCCCCGGCCGATAGCACAGTTGTAGTATTGATAGGCGGCGATCCGGTATATGGCTGGCTTATTCCTTCCCTTCCTCCCTCCATGCGTTTTACCCAGGTTGCCAGCAACTTTCCTGAGACACCGGAGTATATGCGGCAACAGCAGACCATGGTTACCGCTAAGGGAAGTCAGGAGTTCGCTATTATTCCAGCCTCTACCCAAAAAGATTATATTATCAATAACCATAATTATATTGTCGATGCCAATAAAAAAATCATCAGCCGTGGCTGGCACCTTGATACTGAAAGTTGCAAAGTCTATTCAGCTTATATGGGTAAGAAATATAAACCCTATCAATTTTGCAGAGTGCTTGTAGCGGAATAACAAAGTAAAATAGATCGTTCGATAGGGCTCGTTGATGATAACGGCAAGACAAACACCGTTCGGCTTTTCCTGCCGGGCTGGCTCGCGGGGAAAATGCCACAAGCTGATGGATCTGGCACAAACCGGCCCAGAGCCAAGCTCGTTATAGCATTCACGCAAGACGTCCTCTGTGATTGAGAGCGGTGGCGAAAATTGAGTTTCAACACCGCGTGAGGCTCAATAATGATAATGGTTAAGTGATTGAATCGCTGTAATTAATCGACTCTTTGGTTAAAAATCTCTTGGGTAGGTAATGGTTAAAATTGCGTTTCTCGCAAAATTCCCTTAACTCAGCTATTTCTGTTACTTTGGCTTTTATATAAATGCGCTGCATATAATTATTAAATGTATTTAGTGAAAGATTCAAACGCTCGGCGGCCTCCTTTGACTTCAGACCTTGCAGGCGATAAAACATAACCTCGCACTCTCTTTCAGTGAATGTATCATCCGGTTTATTCAGCAGCAAAGACCCTGGCATATGCCCCTTCACATAGTCATTCAGTGAATATACCGTTAATTCAATATTATAGCCAAACATGCCAACGCATTCATGATTGTTATTATAAAAAGGCATTTTCTTGAATATATAAGGGTAATCTAACGCATGCGGATGTAGTTCTAAAGTTGAAAATGGTTCCTGAGTACTTATAACCCTTTTATATTGAGCGTCAAATTCCTCCACTACCCCTTCCACTGAAAAAAGGGCATTATCAATTTCACGATCATACTTACCAATAATATCATTAGGTGATTTTGCACCGAGTAAATCGGCTGCTGGCTGATTGCAATAAATCAGTCTTGCAGATAAATCCCTTATGCCATACGGGGTTTTGAGCTGGTCAAAGGCATATCGCATTGTATTTGGTATATTAACCTCAGGAACCATTACACCGTTATGTTTGTCATTATTCATAACAATTTACTCCAATTGATTATATTTTAGAAACTTTACCATCATTGGAGATTAACCACTACTGCCCTAAAGTTTAGAGTAAAAATTAACTTTAATAATATTAATATTTAGCATTTCACAATAATAGAATAAGATCTTTTGTTGCATTTGTTATGCAATGCCGCGTTCAATTCAACTAAATATCGATTAATGTAAATAATAATGAATGAAAAGTTATCACCTATTCTTTGCCATAGGCCGAAACCCAGTGTTTCATGATAGTAATTGAAGGAATACATGAGGTTAAAAACCAGTTGCGGCTGTGCACTGATCTTGAGTTTATCCCCATTAAGCAGTTATTCTGCAAAATTCTGCGCCGAGGAAGGAAAGGGGATTAGGCGCGCCTAGGATACCGGTGTTTTGCACGCCATAAACATTGTGTATTGAGCCTGTGACGCGGCGGACGCCAGGATTATGACGTCATTGAGCGGTGGAAAGAGTAGGCTTCAACACCGCGCAAGGCTAATTATAAAATGTTAAATGATTGAGTCACTGAAATTAATCGCTTCTTTCTTTAAAAACCTATTGGGAAGATACCGATGGTAATTGCGAGTTTTACAGAATTCCCTTAATTCACCTATTTCCGTCACATGAACTTTGGTATAAATCCGTTGCATATAGTTGTTAAATGTATTTAGCGAAATATTTAACCGTTCGGCGGCCTGCTTTGACTTCAAGCCTTGCAGACGATAAAACATTACTTCGCACTCTCGTTCAGTGAAGGTGTCATCAGGCTTATTCAGCAGCAACGACCCCGGCATATGCCCTTTTACAAAGTCATTGAGTGAATAAACCGTGAGCTGTGTATTGTAACCAATCATACCGATACATTCATGCTGGTCATTAAAATAGGGGATCTTGTGAAATATGAATGGAAAATCCACAGCATGAGGATGTAACTCCAGCGTTGCGAAAGGTTTTTTGGTTTCAAAAACACGTTTATATTGTTTGTCAAATGTTTCTATGGCCTCTTCGGAATCTAAGATTGCGCAATCGAATTCTTTGTCATATTTGCCAATAATTTCATCAGGCGATTTTTTATCGGCCAATGCGGCTAGCGGCTGATTACAATAAACCAGCCTGGCGGATAAGTCCCTTATGGCTATCGGACTTTTAATTTGATCAAAGGCAAACCGCATTGTATTTTCCATTTTAATTTCAGGAACAATATTGTTTTTGTATTTGTCATTACTCATTATAAATTTCTCCCACTGGTGATATTCAAAAGACTTTATCACCGCGAGGAGTTGCTAACTACTGGCCTAAAGTTTAGACTAAAAATTAACTTTAATAATATTAATATAAAGTAAGGTCTAATAATACAATGCATAAATTAGTTTTGAATCATTATAATTAATATGCGCATTTTCTACTACTCGTTGATTACCACCGTGACGGATTGTAGAATTGTCTCCCCTTATGTGCTTTTGGTCGAAGATTTTTTTGAGCGATAATGATGGAAAGAAGCTGTATTTAATTTTTCAGGGCCGCCCTGACAAGCGATCGGTACAGGGCTATGGCCACAGCCCGAGTAAAACATTCCCATTTCTACGACGTGAATCATGCATGGCCGGGCTGGCTAGCTCAGTCCGGGGTGACAATATTTGTTTTGCCGGAAATGGGCGGCTGGGAGAGTATAGAGATGATGCGCCGATGTGCCCATCTGGCCCCTACAGGATTCGAACCAGTGACCTACGGCTTAGAAGAACGTCGGGGTACAAATAACACATTGTTTTAACTGGCCTAATCTGCATTCACAAGTGACATTAGGCGAACACTGACATATCGTTGACGCTACTCTGACGGTCTAGTTACGTCACCAATATGTCACCACCCCATCACATCACCGGAGTATCCTCGCAATTCCCTCCTATACTTAAGATCTCCCTGTAACGAAGACGACCATCATGTGCGGCCGATTTGCTCAGATCGAAACCAGAGAACAATATCTCGAATCCTTGAAGCCAGACGTTGAGTTTGTCGGCGCCCTGGATGGCGAACCTATCGGCCGCTACAACGTTGCCCCAGGCACCCGCGTTCTGTTGCTGAACCAGCGCGACGACAAATTGCACCTCGATCCGGTCATGTGGGGATATCAACCATCCTGGGCCAAAGAAACCGGCCGCCCTCCACTGATAAACGCGCGTGTCGAGACCGCAGCCAGTGGCCGTATGTTTAAACCGTTATGGCAAAACGGTCGAGCACTCGTTATGGCCGACGGCTGGTATGAGTGGAAAAAAGATCCGGATGACGCGAAGATAAAACAGCCTTATTTCATTTATCACAAAAGTAAGGAACCGATATTCTTCGCCGCGTTAAGTCGCTTTCATCCTGACGCACTGGACGCGCCGGAGGACGACGGCTTTGTTATCGTCACTGCCGCGAGCGATAAGGGCTTGGTCGATATCCATGACCGCCGGCCGCTAGTCATGACGAGAGAGGCTTCCCTTGAATGGCTTTCGCCCGAGACAACGCCGGAACGCGCGGGAGAGTTGGCGCATGGTTTCTCTATACCGGATTATGAGTTTTCGTTTCACCCTGTCAGTAAATCCGTGGGTAATATCCACAATGACAATAAATCGTTAATTGATAAAATCAATAATTATCTATTATAGAGTCGAACCATGTAATTAACGCCAGCATGAAATTATTAATTAGAAACATGGCTGAACTCTTAGTTTCATACATTTAATTTCATCCCCTTTCATCGCTGTTTAACATTTTGTCACTTTCCCTGTGGTTTATTGGTTATTGTTTTTTCATCTGTCATGTTAACGACTAACGAGTTATTTATATGAAAAAACCAATAGTTTCTTTCACAATAAACTCAAGGAATATATATGCCAATAGGGAACTGCGGAAAATCAGCCTGTAGTAATAATAGTTGTGGAACTTCCTCATCTGGCAGTTGTGGAAGTGGTAGCAGGAGTAGCGGAATAAGTGGTGGGGGGCCGTCTGGAGGCTGGGGCGGAAGGACTGGCGGCGGTGGCGGCGGTGGTGATTGGAGTGGCGGAGTAAGCTCCGTAAATAATTATAGTGGACCACAAATATGCATCGGAGGTGCATGTGATAAAAATGATAATGCCCCTGGCCCTGGCTGGGCAGGATTGTCCGGTGGTGGCAGCAATGGAGGCAGTCAGTCTAATTCCCCTAGTAAATTACCCGCTCATTGTTTAATAAGAGGTGTAACAAGCAATGGAGTTTATTATGGAGACCCCGCTTGTGTCGAAACATCAAATCCATCTCCTGCAAATCAAGCACCGCTAGGCGGTGGGGGAGCAGGAGGTAATGGCATTAGTCATTCACAAGCGACTCACTCCAGTCAAAATCAAGACGTAAATCTTCAGCATATGGAGCAAGAATCAGCACGCCTACAGCCTGATGATGAATTGCGTCTGAAAGCGCTAGCAGAATGGGCGGCAAGTCATCCTCTCGAGGCCGCTGAAATGGCTGTTAATGAGGCTGAAAGTCTCTTGCAAAAAATTATTAGCGATAAAAAAAATGCAGAACGTTTAATCAATGAAAATAATGAAAAGATCAACTCGCTTCTTCATGAAATCGACGAAGCTAATAATACCCTTATTAGAGATTTAGGCAAGGCCAACGGCCAACCTAGATTCTGGCAAGGTACTTTTCGAGATAAAGCCAAAGTAAAACACGGGAAAAATGTTACCGCCAAATCACAAGAAATAAATCAAAAGAATAATGAAATTAGTAATAGAAAAATATTTATCGAATCCTGCGACCAACGGATGCGCATTGCCCATGACAAAAAACTTCACGCTCAAGCGCAACTAGCAGATATTATTGGCGCCGTTCAATCAGATACCTCTGTCACGCAATCAACCAATATTTCACAAGAAGAAACACTCAGCAAATCAGCACAAGAAGTAAAGGCCCAAGTTAAGCAGACTATTAATCTAGTCGGCCAGGATATAGCAAGCACGGCAGGTAAGGCGGCAGGAGTTGCTGTCGCCGGACTCGAAACCATCGTCGGGATAAAGAAAGCGGTTGAAGATCCGATAGGTGCAGTCAAATCGGTTTATAATTTGGCAACTACTGACGATAAGCTCAAAAAAGCTGACGCAGCCTTAACTGGCATATTTGCTCATATAAAGCTTGAGGAAAATAAAGGCACCATTCCCGGAGCGTTTGCCGCTGGATTTGAAAAATCAAAGCTTAATGCTGAGGTATTAAGTGGCATTTTCGGGGGGATAGGAGTAGCGAAGGCCGGGGTATCTGCAAGTGGTAAGATCGGTGAAAAACTTAGCTCATTATTCGCGCCGTCACCTAAGTACCCTACTGTTAAGCTTGCAGATACAAAGATAGAATGGGGTGGTGACATTTCAAAGCAGGGTCTACCATGGGAAGATTTTCTTGAACCTAAACTTGCGCCAAAATCCAGGCTCGTACCAGATTTCAAAACATTTGATTTTTTTGATGGCGTAACTGGTTTAGCTACTAGTGCTAAAACCTTTAACAGCGCAACGGTAGCAAGAATTTCAGCGCCCAAAGAAATTTACAAAAAAACGAAATCATATATTGATGAAACTATTAAATTCAAAGAATATAGCCTAGGACCTGACCACGTTAAGGCTGAGTGGATTAATGAGCGTCACTTGCAATTGGCTATACCCAAAACGACCACCGCAGAGCAATTTGAGCAATTGGAACGTGCCATTCAGTATGGTGAATCAGTCGGTGTAAAGGTATTCGTAACATTGGTGGATTAAAATGCATAATTTAGTAAAAATGGCTTTCGCAACTGCAAAAATGAACAATGATTTCATTTGCCTTGATACGCATTCTGGCTACAGAAGTACAAAGCTAGATCCTAAAGGTGTTCAACACCTAATGGCCCATTCGGTAAGTGATGCTGATTTAGGTAAATTATTACTAGATACGCTATCTAAAAGTCGATTCGTACTAGCAGAGCCGCGAGAAGGCGTATGGATTCATCCAGAGGCTACGTTCGATCCCGACTTATACGACAGAGAAATATCATCAGCTAATTATAATAAGTGGGTAAATAATTTAATTGAAATCTATTCATATAAAAACAAAGCTGAACTTTTTAAAAACATGAAAAATTGCAGCATCGATTTTACCAGCGACAGGTTAAGGATATCTCCAAGCAGACATGAAAAACTTGATGCGTGGAGCGGCGACGGCCTGACCGATGCTGATAATGTCATCATCCCTGCCGACAGTTCACCCGCTGAAATCGGTGCAGCCCTGCGTCTAGCCTTTAGCCGCTGTATAGGTTGATCACTCGTCCCGGCTCCGGCCGGGACGTTCACATCACCGGCGTATCATCAAACTCCCCGCTGCACATATCGTTCACACAGAACGTGACCACCCCGAAAATCTGCACACCCCCTCCTGTATCATCATCCTGAATATCGACCAACTCAATATATCCGCTATCAAGCCGCTCAAGCCCAGGCTGCGGGTACAGGTGCAATCGCCTGATGTACCGGCAACCATCCACCTCCGCGACCACTATGCTGCCGTGTACAGCCTTCTGACTGGCATCAACAACCAATATCGCATCTTTGAATATACCGGCGTGCAGCATCGTACTGTCAGCGCGCATCATGTAGGTTGCGGCTTTACGCCGAATACACAGCTCATCCAGGCTGAGCGGTGCCTCAACGTAGTCCTGTGCGGGAGAAGGAAAGCCCATAATTGTTACCTATACACTGTAGTTTTATACAGTATAAGCACGCAATCATGAGCATGTGAAGTGAGACGGGGACGGAAAATCGTAGGACGTTGAGGGATGGGGAGATTTAGTTTTATGCGAATCTCGCGGCGTTTTCGGCCCAATCCCTCGCGATGACCGCGGCCGGATCCACATCGTCGGACAACTGCGACAGTGCAGCCCTCGCATATGAGAACTCGCCCACGGATAACCCAACGACGCGGCCGAGGCGTGCATAGTTCGCATTGCCGGGGTCTTTCAGCGGGTACGCCGCCGTAGCTGCGTTCGTTTGAACGCCATTGCGGAACGCTTTTATTGTGTAATTTGTTCCGTTATAAACTGCCGATCCCGCGATTTGTGTTGCCTCACCGATAACGGCTGGGCCAATATTCAGTGTCGTTCCTGAAATATTAATCGCAAACGCCGAGCTGGCCGCGCCCTGTAATTGCAGAGTTAGCGCAAATGCCGATAGCGATGATGTGTTTGCGGCGTAACCGCCCAGGCCGTAAAATGTAGAGCCGGTACCAGGGAATGCATTGCCGGATTTTACCTTTACCCACATCAAAAACAAAAATGATGGCGTTGTAGTCGCCAGGGACATCCCGGCGGCATTCGTATTGAAATACCCCTCCACAGCCCCGCCATTAAACCAGCCGTTCGCGTCTACACTGATTGCGCCGCTCGCAGCTGCACCGGCTCGGCCATCGACCAGATTATTCAGCGCTGAGCCATTTACCGCTGGACCACCGGCCCACGAATAATCATCAAGTGCATCAACAATCATTAATGCAGACGGGTCCCACGAATTTAAATTATCATTAAACAAAATCGGATTGTCGTCTGGAAATGAACCGTCTAATAAAACGCCGAGTGTTTCGCTCATTAGTAACCCCTCGCATTAATTTCAATCAATAATTTATTAGCCAGGAGCGTTCTACCGGCTAGATTTTCGTGCGTGTCGTCGCGGCGTAATGATGTGGGCGGTACGTCATTGGCGTGATCTATTACGTCCTGAGCTTGAGCTGGATCATATCCACCGACCCACAGCGAGCGCCAGTCAAAATAGTAATTCGGGAATGCTGAGAGGATAGCCGAATTTGTTGTTGCGACCTGATTATACCCACTGCTACCTGATATTTCCGCTGCGGTATTTGTGATCCCGATTATTATGATATTTTTAATGTATGGCTTGATGTAGTCAACCATCGACCGCAAATCAGATACGATTGTCGCAGCCGCGCCAGCATTATTGCGGCCAACCCAAAAAATGGCGGTACCTGTTTGACCTGCTATTGCATTATCAGCAACAAAATACGACGAAGCCGACAATACTACAGCACTCCCGGCTTCAGAGCGGGTAAACGTATACGCGTCGGATGCGTTTTTATTTAATGTGCCGTGTACGCCCTCGATATAACCCGTTAATGATATTGAACTGCCTAGCGTTGTTGGCGCTGTTAATAATGCCGGGGTGACACTTGTTAAAGCAACTGCGCCAGATGCCGGTATCTGCCCAGTCGATGATACAACTACAGCATGCCGGCCGCCCTGTCTGGCTGCTATGCCTGTGCTATCCTGACCTCCAAGACCCTGTACCGAAACACTCCTACCTGATATATCAGCCAGTATGCTGCCGAAACTGCTACCCGATGCCCCCTGGGTTAAACTGTCTCCCCAGCAATAGATTGTCCCACTGGATTTTACCGGCCACTGGTCGCCGCCAGCCGCGGGTGCATAATAATATTCATTTGCCCCGTTCCGGTCAGTGATGAATGAAACATTATTCGCATCAAGGAAAGCGGGGAAAAAATTATTACCCGATGAGGTTATCGTTCGAATATAACCGGCGACGGCAGTTTGAATTTGTTTTAGTCCACCGGATAATATTGTCTGAGCAGTAGAACCAGCACCATTCCCGACCAGGGGATAAACCGATGAGCCTTGACTTTCTATCGCAGCGACACGCGTATCCAATGACGTTATCTCGGAGCCGATATCGTGACCGGCTACAATTAATTTTTGAGCGTTGGCGCTGCCGTCGCTTTTAATCCAAAACGCTAAGCGTTTAGATGCGTCACCGACAAACCACAGCACCTTATATCTAGTATTTTGTGATAGGCGAGTGAAAGGTTTTATTTCGGTATAAATATCCCGCTGGTCTGAGTCAGGGCCAACCATCAGTTTAATTATAAACCACTGGCCGGTATCAGATATCCACCCCGCAGTGCGCTTTAATGGAGTAGACCAATGGCGCATAATTTTTCTATTTTTGACAACACTATTCGCTACCCTCGCCGCCACAGCGTCCACCGCGTCCTTACTCGATAATGTGTATACGAGTGTCGCGGTTCCCGAGTCATTACGGTAAACATAAACAGCAACACCTGATCCAGGCAGTCCTGCCACGCTAAATGTCTGCCCATTGGTTGTCTGAGCTAAACCAGTCGCTTTATCTGGTTTAAGTCCTACTCCGGATGCCGCGTTTTGAGCGCTGTCGGCGTAAGACTTGGCAAGGTCACGGGCGGCAATAGCATCACTGGCTGCTGATTGAGCGGCAATGCGCATGCTCTCAACCGTAGCCACAATTGCCGGCGTCAAAGCATCTTCACCAGGCGTGGTTAAAAAATCGTTCAGCGTGCCATTAGGTGAATCAGGGAAGATTTGAATATTACCTACAGAAACCGTCGGCTGTCCATAAGCTGAAATCGATACCTGATACTCGCCTACTTTTGCGGAGATTGAATATGCACCATTTGTGCCTGTTACCGTGGTTGATTCCGTTTGCACAACGACTTGCGACGACGTGGAGATCGCTTTCAAGATAATGCTGACATTAGGCAATACGCTGCCGTCGGGCGCAGTTAAAACGCCTGAGATAACCGTCATGGGTTTTGCTCCAATAAAAAAACACGCAGGGGCGCCGAAGGATTTCCCAGCGCCGTGGTGATTATAGGATTTTGTGATTAGGTGTCGATGTCCCTAAGGACCAATAATGCCGCTTCTGCCTGTCGGTGTTGCCATAATGAGTAAAATTAGGTTCCAACCTCCATTGTCATCCGCTCCTTGCTGATCTACATAAAACGAACAGCTCTGGCCTGCGTTCACATTGGTTTTCATATAAAACCCGCCCGTATTCCCTTCGGTTGTTGACCATCCTTCGATCGCGCCATTTGAAACCTCGGTTCCATTGAGGCCCCACCTGCATATACCGGGCGTTCTATTTTGATTTGCATTCCATGCAGAGGTACAAATGCACGTTACGTCCATCGCGAAAAGAGGATTACCGACATAGGTAAAAGTCTTTCGGCCTGAGTTTTTCAAAACTTGTATCTGTTCCGTCCTGCTTTGTACAAAATCACCCGATATTTGGGCTGCCGAAAATGTCCCTAGAACCGTGCAGCTTTCATTAATAGTGACGTTATCAAACACGCCGGCAACAGCGTTTATCTCACCATTCACTACCAGCCTATTTCTTGTGCCGTCCCAATATAATTTTCGCTGCAGTGTATCAGGGTCAGTAACAGCAAAGTAATCGGCCAGGATATCGACCACTGATGCGCCCGGGGTGGTTGATATCGCCACACCCGACACCCTTCCTTCATTATTGACGACAAGGTAAGCGTGGTCCTTGAGCAGCCCCACGGCCGAGGTGTTTGTAGCGACTTCATGAGATAAATTTCGCGCCCATTCGATATCAGGGATTGCATCGCTGATGACCGTCATAATATCGGTGGCATCTTTTTTGGTAGCAATGCTACCAGTTACCAATGCCGATTTTCCGGCATTATTGAAAGCCCTCACTGAGTACCAGTATGTCGTTTGCGGCCTTAATCCATCATCAAGAAACTCATACCCCTGTCCTACATAGTTCGCCATGGCTAAGGCTTCGCTTTGAGTGGCCCCGCGGTAAAACTGATACCGGGTTCCGAGCGTCACAACGCCATTTACAACAGGAACAATCTTGATGCTGAAGTTAGTGCTGTAAAGCGACAGGGACGAGGGCGCCAGCGGAGGCCCAATGGTCATATCGACTTCAGCTTCTTCACCAAGCTGGCCGGCAGCGTTCATACCTCTGATGAAGACCGAATAACTGCCCAACGACAGGTTGCCGACAGTGTATTCCATATCCGCTGTGTTGGCCCTGACCACGACCACGTCGCCGCCAGCGTCATGGCGTACAAGCTTCAGGTTAAAAGTAATGCCGGTATAGATTTTGGCCGTGTCCCAGGTAATGCGGATCTGGTAAACGTCATTTGCCACTGAGTCATCAATCGAAATATGTTCCGGTGCCGGTATTGAGCTGCCATAAAGCGTTGTGGTGGGGTCATCGAACAGGACACCCTCGTCTACCTCTGCTTGTTTATGCGGGTTGTGCT
>NZ_DASWOM010000013.1:0-7829 GCF_036398755.1 Acerihabitans sp.
TGCCTCATTAAAACGTTAAAAGTGGGGTACCAGGTTCGCTTTCTGGATGTTGCTTAAAGCGAACACTTCATCTTTTCCTTCCACCGTCACCGTGATCATTTCGCCGTCAACCGTTTTAATGATTCCCTGCCATTTGCGACGGTTTTGCACCGCAATGCGCAAAACCACGCTGACTTCTTCACCGATGAACTGCGTATAGTGCGCGCCGGCGAATAACGGACGATCGAGACCCGGCGATGACACCTCGAGGCTGTACGCCACTTGGATCGGATCCTCGACGTCAAGCACCGCGCTGACCTGGTGGCTGACATCAGCACAATCATCGACGGTGATCCCATTGTCACTATCAATATAGATGCGTAACGTTGACTGCCGGCCCCGGATAAATTCTATCCCGACCAGCTCATAGCCCAAGGCTTCCACCGGTGCGGCGATCATCTCAGTCAATTTTTGTTCTAATGTGGACAAGCCCACCCCCAAGACATAAAAAAAGGGCTAAAAAGCCCAGTATTTCTGTAGTTTAATAACAAAAAACCCCGAAAATTCGGGGCTTTTTGCGACTGGGACCCTGTAAGCCGCCGAGCGACCTTACAACATTCCATAGAATCTTTTTTCAAACGCCGCTGCGAGATAAACAGTATAACCTACTGGGCAGTATATTTGAAAAAGAACTCTAAGGGAAAGTGGTTGCGGGGGCCGGATTTGAACCGACGACCTTCGGGTTATGAGCCCGACGAGCTACCAGGCTGCTCCACCCCGCGTCTGAAAACGTTGCGAATATTACGCCGATAACCGGAAAAAAGCAAGTTATCATTACATAACAAACGGTAACGTTGAGCAAAAGATCCCGCCAATCATTTGGTTTTACAGCGTTTTTAACGATTGCCGTTTTTTTTACCTTGATAAGGGCCAGGCTGGCAATCCACCGCTGTCGCAACGTCTGATCAATCCGCATGCGGCTGACGTTACCGATTAGGGAGGCAGAGTATTTCACAACACCGCCCGCCGGGCAAGCCTTCTTTCAGCGGAACGAGGCCCGCGGCGCTTGAGGGCGTTTGCCCGCGTGCGGAAAGCGCGCTGGGCGTGCCTTCCTTGCGGCGTTGCCGACGCAGGATTTTTGCGGACAATCACCCTCAGGCCTCAGCGGGAAGGTCATTGCTTTTCAAATATCTGGCGCAGCGTCTTGACGCGGTTGCCGGCGCCAAGAACCGTGGCGCCCGCGTCTTGCGTGCGCGGCTCAACCACGCCGGTGGTAACGGCCGCGGTATTGGCGGCGGGCGCGTCGTCCGTCATTACCTTGCCTGGGGCAATCGCCGGCTTGGCATTCAGCCAGGGGGGACGGGGTTTAATCTCGGGCCTGTCTGGAGTGTTTCGTGCCGGGGTGGGCGGCGTGGCAACCCTGTTATCCTGACCGTCGGCGGCCGGCCGGCTTTTCGGCGCAGGCGCCGGATAGGGGAATAGCGGCATGTAGGTTTGAGTGGCGGAATCAAATTTCACCAGACTATCAATTGCCGCCTGGTTGTCATTTGTAATCAATGCCTTGCTAACCGACGGCTTGTTCAGCTGGGCGGCGACGATATGCGCGGTGCGCATTTTCACGACGTTGAGTTCATCGTTAATCGTCATGATTGCGCATAATTCAGCCAGGCTGCCGAAGGTTAAACCCGGATGCCGCAAAACCTTCAGCGCCAGCGCGCCGCGAAACTCGCCATTGTGGCTGTCACGGCCATCGATGGTCAGCTTGGCGAGGGGAATCGCGCTGCCGGGGATGTGCCCGGGCTGTTTGAAGATAATGCTATTACCGTTAAAATCCAGATTGGCCGACGAAAAAAGGGAACTATTGGCGTTGTTAATCAAAAAATCTTTAATTTCTTTGACATTGTGTTGCATGGAATCATCGCCATTGAGCAAGGAGCTGATAACATTTATCGGCCGTACGGTCCTGTCGTCCGGGTTGGTGAGCATATCCCTGACGGTAGCATTAACATCACGGTCCAGAGCGGGGTGGACTTTCTTCCCGCCGATGGCTGATTTAGCCAGCAGGCGCTTCATGCCATATGCAATCTTGCCGGGTAGGCGTTTGATAGTCGCGCGCATCGTCAGCAATGAATTTTTTGCCCCGGACAATTTTGCCTGAAACACAGGACTGAAACCGTTTTTCAGCGGCGGCGTGGCGGGATCGGTCCCGGTGGTTTTCGTTTGTTCCGCAGGATGCGACTGCACGTCTTCCACCCTGTGTGCTGGAGACGGTGGCCCTAACGATAAGAATATTGATAACATTTTATTTCCCGCGTTGTCATAAAATTGCCGGATGCTTTTGGCGGCAACACGCCTGGCGCAGTACACCGGCCCGGTTTAAAGCAGCCCACACAAAATCATTTCACTGCTAATCTCTCATAGGCCGCAGCGGCAAAATTGTATAAATCGCTTATGGTCAAACGAAAACCGGGAAAGGGGAATAAAAAGGGGGACGTTCGCTCGGGAAAAGCCTGGTGATAGGTATAATCAGAAACGATAAGACCCATTGACGCGCGGATAGGGCGCGGTTTGAATAGCAAAAAGACGCCGATAAGCGTCTTTTAAATATATTTGGTACCGAGGACGGGACTTGAACCCGTAAGCCCAATCGGGCACTACCACCTCAAGGTAGCGTGTCTACCAATTCCACCACCTCGGCACTGATTTCTTCACATCCACTGCAATTCGCAACCCGTTTTTTCACCCGGCGGGTTACCGGTTATTTTCATGCACTGCGTTACACCGGCTACCGAGCTGCAACACACCGGTGTAATTCAATCTTGACCGCCGCTTCGGGTATCAACCCATTACTGCGGAATATCGTTATTCGGTTTCGCCGGCGCTTCTACAGGCGCTTTCTGCGCTTGCGGTGCCTGGTTCAGGTTATCCCACTCGCTGCCTTTCTGGCTGTGGCTGCCGCTAAGGTTGCCAAGCACCAGGCTGAGGATAAAAAACAGCGTCGCCAGCACGGCCGTCACACGGGTCATGAAGTTACCGGAACCACTCGAACCGAACAGGGTCGCGGATGCGCCTGCGCCGAAAGAGGCCCCCATATCAGCACCTTTACCTTGCTGCAGCATAATCAGCGCAACCAGCCCGACAGCGATCAACAGGAATATGACCAACAGAGCTTCGTACATAATCTTTCAGTATCCTTGCGGGTTACACCGCGCGTTAGGCTATGACCCCAATCCGGTGAAGACATTCTCCGACTGGAGCGGGTGTGAATACTAACTAAAGCGCCGGTGGCGCGCAAGGGTAAATTGCGCTTGACGAACCGATTGCGGAAAAAAACGTCATTCACCACCGGGGAGCGGGTTTCACTCCCCCCGCGCGGCTATCAGGCCGGTACGCGTCCCGGCTAATGCACCGGTTTGGTACCGGCTATTGTCTTGCCTAATCCGCCGCTTTCACCGCATCGGCGATAAGATGCGCCAGCCGGTTGACCTGGTCGGCATCCTCGCCCTCCACCATCACCCGGATCAGGGGTTCGGTGCCGGATTTACGCAACAGCACCCGGCCCCGCCCGGCCAGGGCGGTTTCCACATCGCTCTGCGCCTGTTTTACCGCCGCCGATTCCAGCGGGTCTCCGATGCCGGTAAAACGCACATTAACCAGGATTTGCGGCAGCAGTCGCATGCCGCTGCACAGATCGTGCAGGGTCATATGATTGCCCACCATGGCGGAGAGCACCTGAAGGCCGGCGATAATGCCATCGCCGGTGGTGGTTTTATCCAGCAGGATAACGTGGCCGGAATTTTCCGCGCCGATGCGCCAGCCCTTCTCCTGCATTTTTTCCAGCACGTAGCGGTCGCCCACCTTGGCGCGCACAAACGGGATGCCCAGCTGTCGCAGCGCCAGCTCCAGTCCCATATTGCTCATCAGGGTGCCCACCACGCCGCCGCTCAGCTGCCCCTGGCGCAGTTTTTCGCGGGCGATGATGTAGAGGATCTGATCGCCATCCACCTTATTGCCCAGATGATCGATCATGATCACCCGATCGCCGTCGCCGTCATAAGCGATGCCGAGATCGGCCTGGTCTTCCAGCACGCGCCGCTGCAACAGGCGCACGTCGGTGGCGCCGCACTCCTGGTTGATATTCATGCCGTCCGGCTGGCAGCCTATGGCCACCACCTGCGCCCCCAGCTCGCGCAGTACGCTGGGGGCGATATGGTATGTGGCGCCGTTGGCGCAATCCACCACGATTTTTAATCCCTTCAGGCTGCTGTTGCTGGGAAATGTCCCTTTGCAGAATTCAATATAGCGCCCCGCCGCGTCGACAATACGGCTCGCCTTGCCAAGCTCCGCGCTTTCCACGCAGGTCAGGTTTTTTTCAAGCTCGGCCTCGATAGCCTCCTCCACCGAATCCGGCAGTTTGGTGCCGTCGATGGAGAAAAATTTGATGCCGTTGTCGTAATAGGGATTATGGGAGGCGGAAATGACAATGCCCGCTTCCGCGCGGAAGGTGCGGGTCAGATAGGCGATGGCCGGGGTCGGCATCGGCCCGGTAAAGGCGGCGGACAGCCCCGCCGCGGCCAGCCCCGCCTCCAGGGCCGACTCCAGCATATAACCCGAAATGCGCGTGTCCTTGCCGATAATGATTTTACGCGATCCGTGGCGCGCCAATACCTTGCCCGCCGCCCATCCCAGCTTCAGCACAAAATCAGGGGTAATGGGGCTTTCGCCGACCTTGCCGCGAATGCCGTCGGTGCCGAAGTATTTATGGTTACTCATACAAATAGTGATTCCTTCGCTAAAAGAGTCGCATTGACGATCTGCATCGCCTCGACGGTTGCCTGGACATCGTGGACCCGGATTATCCGCGCGCCCTGCAGGGCGGCAATCACGGCGCAGGCCACGCTGCCGATCGCGCGCTGATCCGCGGGCGCCTGGGTGAGTTGTCCTATCATGGACTTGCGCGACATGCCCACCAGCAGCGGCAGGCCGAAATGATGAAAATCCCCCAGCCGGGACAGCAGGCGATAATTATGCGCTAAATTCTTGCCGAAACCGAAACCCGGATCGAGTAATAGCCTGTTTTTACTGATTCCCGCCGCTTCGCAGCCGGCGATGCGCCCGGCGAAAAACCGGTCTACCTCCGCCAGCACATCGTCATAATGCGGCGCCTGCTGCATGGACCGCGGCTCGCCCTGCATATGCATCAGGCAAACCGGGAGCCCGCTGTCGCGAGCCGCCTCAAGCGCGCCGGGTTCGCCCAGGGCGCGGATATCGTTAATCAAATGGGCGCCGGCCGCCGCGCTTTCGCGCATCACCAGGGCGCGCGAGGTATCCACCGAGATAACCACATCCAGGCGCTGGGCCAGCGCACTGACCACCGGCAGCACGCGGTCGGCCTCTTCCTGCTCGCTGACCGTGGCCGCGCCGGGGCGGGTGGACTCCCCGCCGATATCAATCATGGTGGCCCCTTCGGCTATCATCTCGCTGGCATGGGCCAACGCCGCGTCGAGCCGGTCATATTTGCCGCCGTCGGAAAAGGAATCCGGCGTGACGTTAAGGATGCCCATGACCTGCGGGGAATCAAGACTGAGGATGCGCTGGTTAAGCTCAAGCTGCATAGGGTCATACTCCATTGAATATACCACAAATTAATCGGCATCCGGGCCTCGATGTCATCAGTTAGGCAAGCAAGTGATGCCCGCGCCCGGAGCAAGGCCGAGGGCGTATCTTAACATCGCGGTGCGCAATAGGACACCATCGGGGGCTTGCGCGCCGGGTGTGGATGGCGTACCGGTCCGCCACCGCGCAACAATAAAAAAAAACCCCGGCGCATGCGCCGGGGCTGGTGTGGTGACAGTGCGATAACAACGCCTGTTGAACGTTTAGTTATTCCCGAACTGTTCCGACATGGTGTTGCCGGTCGGAGTGTTGGGTTCATCCACCGGCGTCGGCGCTTTGGGCGTGCCGCCGTTGTCGGATGAATGGTTGCTCGGCGAATCATCCCAACCCGCGGGCGGACGCACGGTTTTACGACCCATCAAATCATCAATCTGCGGGGCGTCGATGGTTTCGTATTTCATCAGGGCATCTTTCATTGAATGCAGGATGTCCATATTTTCCATCAACAGGGTGCGTGCGCGGGCATAGTTCCGCTCTACCAGGGATTTGACCTCCTGGTCGATAATGCGCGCCGTCTCATCGGACATGTGCTTGGCTTTCGCCACCGAACGGCCAAGGAACACTTCGCCTTCTTCCTCGGCATAAAGCAGCGGCCCGAGCTTATCGGAGAAGCCCCACTGGGTCACCATGTTGCGCGCGATGGACGTTGCCACCTTGATATCATTGGACGCGCCGGTGGAGACCTTTTGCACGCCGTAAATGATTTCCTCGGCAAGACGACCGCCGTACAGCGTGGAGATCTGGCTTTCCAGCTTCTGGCGGCTGGCGCTGATGGCATCGCCTTCCGGCAGGAAGAACGTCACGCCCAGCGCGCGGCCGCGCGGGATAATCGTCACTTTATGCACCGGATCGTGCTCGGGCACCAGGCGGCCGATAATGGCGTGGCCCGCCTCGTGGTAGGCGGTGGATTCCTTTTGCGCCTCGGTCATCACCATGGAGCGGCGTTCCGCGCCCATCATGATTTTATCCTTGGCCTTTTCAAATTCCACCATCGAGACCACACGCTTGCTGCCGCGCGCGGCAAACAGCGCGGCCTCATTGACCAGGTTGGCCAAATCGGCGCCCGAGAAACCGGGGGTGCCGCGGGCGATCACCGACGGGTCCATATCGGTGGACAACGGCACCCGGCGCATATGAACCTTCAGGATCTGCTCGCGGCCGCGCACGTCCGGCAGGCCGACCACCACCTGGCGGTCAAAACGGCCGGGACGCAGCAGCGCCGGATCCAGCACGTCGGGACGGTTGGTGGCGGCGATAACGATGATGCCTTCATTACCTTCGAAGCCGTCCATTTCCACCAGCATCTGGTTCAGGGTCTGTTCGCGTTCGTCATGACCGCCGCCCAGGCCCGCGCCGCGCTGACGGCCCACGGCATCGATTTCATCGATAAAGATGATACAGGGCGCGGCTTTCTTGGCCTGTTCAAACATGTCGCGCACGCGCGACGCGCCGACGCCGACGAACATTTCCACGAAATCCGAACCGGAAATGGTAAAGAACGGCACTTTGGCTTCACCGGCAATGGCTTTGGCCAGCAGGGTTTTACCGGTTCCGGGCGGCCCGACCATCAGCACGCCTTTGGGGATTTTACCGCCGAGCTTCTGGAAGCGGCTCGGTTCGCGCAGGTAATCGACCAGTTCGCTGACTTCTTCTTTCGCCTCGTCGCAGCCCGCAACGTCGGCAAAAGTGGTTTTGATCTGATCTTCAGTCAGCATACGGGCCTTGCTCTTGCCAAAGGACATCGCCCCCTTGCCGCCGCCGCCCTGCATTTGCCGCATAAAAAAGATCCAGACGCCTATCAGCAGCAGCATCGGGAACCAGGAAATAAAGATCGAGGCCAGCAGGCTTGGTTCTTCCGGCGGCTCACCGACTACTTTCACGTTTCGGGTCAGCAGGGTATCCAATAATCTGGGATCGTTCACCGGGATAAACGTGGTATATCGGTTACTGTCTTTCTTGGTAACGTTGATTTCACGTCCGTTAATACGTGCTTCCCGAATCTGATCCTGATTCACTTCAGACATAAAGGTAGAATAATCCACCT
This sequence comes from Acerihabitans sp., assembly GCF_036398755.1. Classification (NCBI taxonomy): domain Bacteria; kingdom Pseudomonadati; phylum Pseudomonadota; class Gammaproteobacteria; order Enterobacterales; family Pectobacteriaceae; genus Acerihabitans; species Acerihabitans sp. The sequence continues at coordinate 7,700 of NZ_DASWOM010000013.1, forward strand.
TACGGCTATTGGACTCGCTGGGCCCGAAGCTCTGAAATACAGACATCAGCACTACTGCGATGACCAACCAGAGAATCAGGTTTTTCGCCATGTCACTCAAGGGATTAACCTCATATTACAACGGTGTTAA